>CAZNYV010000114.1:0-1722 GCA_964577355.1 uncultured Campylobacteraceae bacterium | reverse complement strand
GATGATTTCTAGCTTGTGTGCTAGTTTGGCAAGTACACTAAATTTTCTCGTCTCCTCTTCTTCTACTGTCCTGCCTTGGTCGGACTCTAGTCTCATCTGCGAGTCGATGACAAAAAATTTCACACCCTCTTTGGCGTATTGCTTGATCTTGACCGCTACCTCGTCTATGCCGTAGCCCTCATTGACGATTATCAGATTGTTTTGATTTTGTACCCACTCTTTGCCCTCGATGTACTTTTGCTTCTTGACGAAATGGCGCACGGTGAACTCAAAGCTAAAAAACACGGCTTTGGAGTAGCCTATGATGGTCTTGAGTATCTGTACCGATAGGACAGTCTTGCCAGCCTCTGGGTCGCCGCCCACTAGTATCAGTTGTCCAGCCTCTAGTCCGTCTAGCCCTTGGTCGATGATGGTCACACCAGTATCAAATCTCGGCATCGGTGGCTGTGTCTCGTAGTATTCATCCCATTCTGCGAGCGTCTTATCGGCATTTATCGTGGCTTTTTGGGAGTCTATATCCATTATCAGTGTCTCTTTTAGAGCATCGATATTATCTGTTTGGAATATCTTTTCTCTCGTATCATTTAGCAGCTTGATTAGTCTTCTGCTCTCTCGGAGCTTCGATAGCTCTTCGATATATGAAGTGATATTGGATGCTGGATTGACCATTAGCACATCTAGGTACACCTCTTCGTTAAAAGCGTCCTGCTTGAGCAGTCTACTCTTGATGAAGTCATCTGCAACTGGCAGTTTTTCTTCGTTTAAACCTAGTATTGCAGCATACAATGACTGGTGAAAAGGGTGATAAAAATCATCCTTTTTCAGCGGTACGGTTAAGTTATCTAGCATGATTGGGTCAAATATTATTGAGCCTAGCACTATTCGTTCAATATTTATATTATAAAGCTGGGCACTACTATCTTCGCGCATATTTTTCTCCTGTATGGATTTATGTGGGGGGTGGAAATATTTTTGTTTATTTGTTTTATTTCTGAGAAATTGTTTTTGAGGTTTTTGATATTTTTGAGGTGTACAATTTGTACAGGTTTTGTCTTGTGTGGTGTGCTGTCACCCTAGTTTTAATCTGGTCTATGCCTGTATTATCGGTATCTACGCTGTATGGCTTCGGGTTCGAATCCCTCCCTGTCCGCCACTACTTCTATCTATTTCAATAATTCCAAAATTCTATGTAACAAAGCTTTGACAGCGTATAGTTTAACATGTTTCGCCAAAACCATATCTGTTTTTTATAGTGTTTTTTTCTCAGCTATCATACTGTCAAGAGCCGCAAATACTTGCTTGCTCTCTTTTTCTGCCTCCGCAAAACACGCTACTATTTCATGATGTCGTTCGACACAGTTGTTATTTTTGACACACTCGAGTGCTTTTAGAATGTTGTCATGTACTGCTTTGTGTGGAGTGTCTAGCGTTGCAAAAGACCTTGTTGTGCTAAATGTTTTTTTGCCTTCACCCTGCTCATACCATTTGCCAAGTCTGCAATTGTGGTGGTTCGCAAATTCAGCTTTTAGCTCATTGTCAAATACTGAACTGTAAGCATTAAATTTAAACACAACATGGTCTAGTTTTGCCAGAATTCCAAATATCTCGTATGCTATGGATTCGTTTGAGCTTTTTATGGTTGCGCTACTTTGGATTAGCTCATCCAGTACAACTTTGAAATTATCCAGTTGTTTGCTAGAGTTGATTGCGTTTTTTTCGGTT
>CAZNYV010000113.1:0-6707 GCA_964577355.1 uncultured Campylobacteraceae bacterium | reverse complement strand
TTTTAACACGATTCCTGACGACTCTGGTATCGTGCGAAGTGTGCCACTTGTGATGAAATACAATGGCATGGTTTATCCAGCACTTTCGCTAGAGATGCTTCGAGCAGCAAAAAAGACTAGAAAAGTGACTATCAACTACGAAGACAACGGTGTCGGTAGCGTGAAGCTCAAAGAAACTGAAATACCGACGGATAGATACGGAAGACTCCTCGTAAATTTCAGAGGACCAAAACATTGCTTCAAATACATACCTGCTGTTGACATCTATAATAACAAGTTCAACCCAGCGGATTTGGCTGGAAAATACGCCATAGTGGGTACTTCTGCCGCTGGACTACTAGACCTTAGAGCTATACCATTTGACTCTACATATCCAGGGGTTGAGGTGCATGCAAATGCCATAGATAACATACTAAAGGGTGATTTCATATACAAGCCGGCATGGGCTGAGGGCGCAGATATGGCTATGATTGTCGGCGTTACTTTTGGACTTTCGATTATTCTGGTGTTTGCAAGTGCGGCGCTCTCGATGCTGATTATGCTTGGTGCTTTTGCAGGACTAAATGTATTTTTGTATTATGAGCTATTTACAAAAGGTATAATGCTCAATATCTTCTTCCCGATGGTCGCTGTTATAGTTACTTTTGTCGTATTGATGGCTATCAACTACCTTCTTGAGAGCAGGCAAAAAGATTTGGTCAAGAAGAAATTTGCAGCAAAAGTCTCTCCTGCCGTCATGGAGGACTTGCTCAGAAATGCTGAAGGTGCTGCTGGCGATGTCTTCGCGGCGCATGAGAGAGAGATAACTGTATCATTCTCGGATGTTAGGAACTTTACAAATATTTCCGAATCTCTGCATGATCCAAAAACTCTCATCCAGCTGATGAATGAGTACATGGACCCTATGACTGAGATTATTATCAAGACTGGCGGTACTGTTGACAAGTTCATCGGCGATGCTATTATGTCATACTGGAATGCGCCTGCAGATGTGCCGAACCATCCGGATAGAGCGGTTGAAGCTACTTTGATGCAGATACACCACTTGCGTGTCTTGAATGCCAAAATCAAAGCTGACCCTAGGTTTATCAATATGGTCAAGATGTCTGAGGGCATGGGTGTTGAGCCTATTGATATTGGTATGGGGCTAAATACGGGTGTGGCTATTGTTGGAGAGATGGGTTCATCAAGCAGAAGTGACTATACGGTTATCGGTGACCCTATCAATCTAGGCGCTAGGCTGGAGTCGCTTTGTAAATTCTATAACTCAAAATGCAACATCTCCAACTTCGTCAAAGAGAGGTTGCCTGAGGGTAAATATATCTATCGATTCCTAGACTTTGTTACTGTTAAAGGTAAAAAAGAGCCGATTGAGATATGGCAGATTCATGACTTCGTAGATGGTTATGAAGGATATTATTTATTCAAAGCTCCAAAAGAGAGGCTTTATGAAGAGTTGGAAAAATATCACCACGCTATCGAGCTGTACAAAAAATCTCAGTTTGCTGAGGCGCTAGAGATTTTCAAAGAGGTTCAAGAATGGGAAGACAAGTCTAACAAGTATATCTACAAAATGTATATCGAGAGATGTGAACACTATATTGCCGAGCCTCCTGTTGATTTTAACGGTGTGTTTGTACATACAACCAAAGGTTAATGCTTGCCAAGTGTTGTAGTTCTAGGTGCGTATGGGAGCAAAGGGGTTTCAAAAAATACCACTTGTATCGAGATTTCAAAAGATTCAGTAATCGACGCTGGCAATATTATTGGTGGAATGGGTGACAATGCAAAATATATAGACAATATTTTTGTTACGCATTGTCATTTTGACCATCTGCTTGATATTCCTTTTTTGCTGGATATGTATTTTGCCAAAAGAAGTAAGCCGTACAAAATATATGCCCTGCCTCAAACTATCGACGCTATCAAAAAGCATCTTTTGAATGATTATATTTGGCCTGATTTTTCAAAAATCAAGATGTTAAATAGTGAACAGTATGCCATAGAGTATATTCCTGTGCAAGTTGGTGTTGAGTATGCTTTTACGGATTTTAGTATCAAACCAATAGAGCTGAACCATTCGGTTGAGTGCTGTGGTTTTTTGCTAAAAAAACAAGAAAGCTCAATTCTTATCGGAGCAGATACATACTTATGCGATAGTATGTCGAACGAGGTGAATAGCAATGAAAATATTAGCTCTGTAATAATAGAGTGCTCGTTTCCAAGCGCGATGCCAAAGCTAGCCGAAGTAAGCCGACATCTGACCCCAAAACTGGCATCTGAGATGGTGGACAAATTTGATAGAGATGTCAAAGTCTATATAAACCACCTCAAACCAGTGTATGAAGAGACCATTCTGAAAGAGCTTGGTAGTTTCTCAAATCTCTCAACAGCGACAGTGCTTAGAGATATGACGGTGATAGATTTCTAAGACCTTTTGCACATAGTAAAATATTGGAGCCTCTCTTTACTTTTCAATATATCAACATATCTTGATTTATAAATATAAATCTGTTACAATCTTTCGCAATATAAAAATAAGCGGAGGAACAAATGGATGAACTCCTAAAAATCACAGGCGCACTTTATGACGAAACGAGAGTTGCTATTTTGGCATTTCTCGACCATCATGGTGAGTGTTGCGTGTGTGAACTATCAGCATCGCTTGAGCTAGGGCAGTCGAGATTGTCGAGGCATCTAGGGATTTTGTATGATGCTGGATTTGTAGATACAAATAGAAACGGCAAATGGGTATATTACTCCATCAAATCGGATACAAGTGCACTTAGGAGCGCATCACTTGAATATATTCGCTCACTCAATATCTCTCAACCTGTAAAAATAAATGCCTGTGAAATAAAAGGAGAAAAAAATGAAAACTGTTCTAATACTATGCACGGGTAACTCTTGTCGCTCGATTATGGGTGAGGCTCTAGTCAATCACTATTTGTCGAACGATGGTATAAAGGCGTATTCTAGTGGTGTCAAACCGTCTGGCGTCGTAAATCCAAATGCTTTGCAGGCACTTAGCGAAGCTGGTATTTCGGTAGATAATTTGAGCTCCAAAACGCTCGACAAACTGCCAGTGAGTGATTTTGATTTGGTGGTAACTGTCTGTGACCACGCAAACGAGACCTGTCCGATGTTTGCGGGTCGTGCAAAAAAGATTCATTGTGGATTTGAAGACCCTAGCGGAGGCGAGTATGCTGGATATGTGCAGACATTACAGATGATAAAAGAGGCGCTTCTGCCAGAGATAAAAGAGGCACTAAATGTTTGATATATGGCAATCTATCGTTGATACGCTTGTTTATGGCATATTTGGTTTTGTACGAAACAGCCAAATAGGCGAAGCTTTGGATTTTTTTATCTTTGATAGTGTCAAAATTATTTTGATGGTGTCGGTGATTATTTTTGCTGTTACATTTACTAGGAGCTACTTTAATACCGAAAAAGTCAGGCTCTATCTCTCTCGCAAGCATCCACTTGTCGGACATATTGCCGCAGCTCTTTTTGGTATTGTTACGCCATTTTGTTCTTGTTCTGCAGTCCCGCTATTTTTGGGTTTTATGCAAGCAAGAATTCCTGTGGGGGTGGCGTTTAGCTTTTTGATTTCTGCACCGATGAACAATGAGATTGCAATAGGGCTTCTTTTTGCTCTTTTTGGACTCAAAATAGCGGTGCTTTATATTGTTTTTGGATTGGTCGTTGCAATCGTAGGTGGGATTGTTATTGGAAAATTGAAAGCCGAAAAATGGGTGCTTGTGAATACAACTTGGATGGCGTCCAAGCCTTCTTGTACTCCAGTCTCCCAGTCAAGTAATAATTCACTTAGCAATAGGGTTGCGTATGCTAGAGATTATGCAATAGATATTCTAAGAAAAATATGGCTTTGGGTGCTTTTGGGTGTGGGTGTTGGCGCTTTTGTACATGGATTCGTACCGACTGAGCTTGTAGCTAGTATTGCAGGCAAGAGCAATCCTTTTGCAGTCCCTTTGGCTGTTTTGCTCGGCGTCCCTGTGTATGCCAACTGCGCTGGTGCGATGCCTCTAGTGCTACCACTTATAGACAAGGGTATGGCTATGGGTACGGCGTTGGCGTTTATGATGAGTGTGACTGCACTTAGCCTCCCAGAGGCGATTATCCTAAAAAAAATCCTACATATAAAACTGATAACACTCTTTTTTGCTATCGTGGCGATAGGTATAATATGTGTCGGATATATTTTCAATATGATACTGTGAGGTATTTGTGTTTTTATCTGTTGCGATTTTTTTGATTACTTTGGCGCTTGTGATTGTGCAGCCGAGAGGACTCAAGATAGGTACGGCTGCGGTTGTTGGTGCTTCATTTGCTGTCGCACTCGGTGTTGTAAGTTTGTCTGATGTGGTGGTGGTTAGCGGGATTGTATGGGATGCCACCTTGGCGTTTATTGGCATTATTATCCTCTCGATGGTGCTTGATGAGATAGGCTTTTTTGAGTGGGCGGCTCTCTGGATGGCTCGCATTGCAAACGGCAACGGTACTGTTCTGTTTGTAAATATGCTGCTTCTTGGAGCGCTTGTCTCCGCTCTCTTTGCCAATGCTGGAGCGGCTGTTATTTTGACACCGATAGTGCTTGCAAAAATGCGACACTTGAAGCTTGATCTCGCTGCTATATTTGCTTTTTTGATGGCTGGAGGATTTATAGGTGATAGCGCATCAACCCCTTTGATCATAAGCAATCTGACCAATATTGTGACTGCTGGATATTTTGGCATAGGTTTTGTGAGCTATGCCAAAGCTATGTTTTTGCCAAACCTTGCCAGTATCTTCGTGTCCATCGTGGTGCTTTGGCTATTTTTTAGAAATAGTATTCCTGCTAAGTTCGATATGTTGTTGTTGGTCGAGCCAAAAACAGCTATCAAAAATGAGATTATGTTCAGACTGTCTTGGCCTTTTTTGCTTCTTTTGCTCCTTGGGTACTTTATCGGAGATAAGCTCCATCTGCCCGTTAGTGTGTTTGCTTTGGGCGGTGCTCTCGTGTTTCTAGGGCTTGCAGTTTATTTCAAAGCTGCAAAAGGATGGCTAACTATCAAAACCGCTCCTTGGCAGGTGGTTTGGTTCTCAATAGGGCTATATGTTGTCGTGTATGGACTCAAAAATAGCGGATTGACAGCGTAGCTGGGCATCTTGATTCATAGGCTCTCAGAGTATGGTTTTGGTATTGCAGTGGTTGGTACTGGTGTGCTCTCAGCACTGCTGTCAAGTGTGATGAATAATATGCCAACTGTGATGGTGATGGATATTGCCTTGCGAGATGCCAATGTTGGTGTATTTCAAGACGCTCTTGCCTATGCGAATATCGTCGGATGCAATTTGGGCCCAAAAATGACCCCAATCGGTTCTCTAGCAACCCTGCTGTGGCTGCATGTTTTGGAGAAAAAAGGTGTCAAGATAGGCTGGATAGAGTATATGAAAGTCGGTCTTGTCGTCACGCCGATTGTACTGATTCCGACTCTTTTGTTTGTTTCTTAACCGTCAATAGAGGCGAAATACTCTTTGTTGATATTGATTTTATTTGAGTGAAATTTATCTACAACCAACCTGCTTTATATGCAGTATTGGTTGGTTGTTTTGAGGAGAGGGTGCTAGACTTTTTTTACAAACTCTGATTTTAGCCCCATAGCACCTATGCCATCGACTTTGCAGTCAATATTATGGTCACCATCTGTTAGACGCACTATCTTTATTTTTGTTCCTATCTTGATGACAGAAGAAGAGCCTTTGACTTTCAAGTCTTTTACAACTGTTACTTGGTCGCCATCTTGCAAAATATTCCCATTCGCGTCTTTTACTATCAGCGCATCAGTATCTTCACCTGGCGCGTCTTTGCTCCACTCGTGTGCACATTCTGGACAGACATATAGACTTCCGTCTTCGTATGTATATTCTGAGCCACATTTTGGGCATTTTGGTAGTGTATCACTCATTTTAATCCTTGAATTTGTTTGGGCGTATTTTATCAAACCAACGCCAAATATCTAAGTTTGTTTGTTCGTGGAAAAGTCGGTTTGTCTTGCAGCGGTAAAAAATTGCTCAAATATTGTTTTGTTGGGCATATAGCGAGTGTAGTAGAATCGTGGTAAAAAAACAGTCTGGTATATTTACTTAAATGAGGTATTCAAAAGCGTTTTGAAGTTCTATAGAATATGGTGGTGCGAATGACCGGAATCGAACCGGTACGGGCAAAAGCCCGCAAGATTTTAAGTCTTGTGCGTCTACCGATTCCGCCACACTCGCGCTTAGAATTATGACTTTGCAAATTGTCACAAAGCCATAAAAGTTGTTAAAGTTATAAAAAGAAGAAAATATATAGAAGTTAAATGGAGCGGGAGACGGGGATCGAACCCGCGGCCCCAACCTTGGCAAGGTTGTGCTCTACCACTGAGCTACTCCCGCGCTCTGTTTGTGGAGTGGAATTATATAAAAAAAACTTTAAAGTTTGCTTTATTAAATCAAAACAGGTCAGATTAATAGATTGTCATGCGTTGCATGGTTGGTTTTGTTGAATCTTATTTTGAAACAAGCGCCAAAAAACTTGTCATCTTCATACTCAAAATGTCGATTTTCAGCCCAAATTACAGAACCTAAATGTTTTTCTATTATCTGTTTTGACATATACAGACACAGCCCAGTTCCTTGAGATTTATGCTTTGTCGTGTAAT
>CAZNYV010000112.1:0-6962 GCA_964577355.1 uncultured Campylobacteraceae bacterium | reverse complement strand
CACCTGCCGGGATGAAGTGGGGACAATTTGGGGACACTGCCCATCTTGTTCCCGGTTACGAAACCCGTAACCCTGTGTAATCTCTGGCAGTCCCAAGGGGATTTGAACCCCTGTCACCGCCGTGAAAGGGCGGTGTCCTAGGCCTCTAGACGATAAGGTGACATTTTTAAGTGGTGACCCGTGATGGACTCGAACCATCGGCCCTATCATTAAAAGTGATATGCTCTACCAACTGAGCTAACGGGTCACATTCATTCTGGACTCAACCAAAATGGAAGTGGGATTGTACAAGAAAAAAAACTATTTGTCAAGAGTATTTTAAAAATTTTGTAAAAAAAGTTCGCTAAGCATTCTTAACGCATGGTTGGAAGCCGCTATCTGTATGAGGTTTCTATCGCCAGACAACTGCAAAGCTTCTATATTTTTGAGTCCACTTTGATGTTTTACTCCAACAAAAACAGTGCCTATTGGCTTATCCAAACTACCACCATCAGGTCCAGCGATACCACTAATAGCTATTGAGAAATGGCTATTCGAAGCATTCATAACACCATCAAGCATTGCAGACACCACCTCTTCACTGACGGCACCGTACTTTGTCAAATCAGTCTGACCAACACCTAGCCAACCAGACTTGATTTCATTTGCATAGCTAATCATACTACCGAGAAAAACCGAGCTAGACCCAGCATGTTTCGTAAACTGATAACTTGCAAGTCCACCAGTACAGCTCTCTGCTACAGATAGTGTCATATTGTATTTGGAAAGCTCCTCTATCAAAAACATCCCCAAATCACCACCAACAGCTATTTTTGATGGAAGTAGATTTTGAGCATTTTGTATGAAACTGCCAAGATTTCCATATTTTCCTTCAGCAGCATCACACCGCACAAACCCACCTGGGTCTTTTGAGTATACTACAGAAATATCGTTTGTCACAGAAAGCGGGTTTATCATTAGCTTAACACTCTCCAAGTCTGGATTCAGGACATTAAATGTTATTTTATTTGGCATATTTGTAATCAATATGTCAGGAATTTTCTCAAGCTCATCTATCTTGATAACATTGATAACCCTGCCCTTCAGCTCAATTCTAAAACTATTAGCTGAATAATTCGTGCATTTCGACGGTATCAGCATTCCATCTTTTTGAACCAAATTATCTTCAAGTCTAGTTGCCAAGCTTTTTGACACAACTGGCCACGACTGTTTTGAAGTTGAGATGATTGTTATGTCGTACTTTTCTATAATGCTTTGTAGCTCTTGCAATATTGATGGGTCGTTATCTCTGAAATATATTGTGTTGTCAATTTTTGAAACTTCTTGCACTATTCTGCGTTGCATATAAGAGACAAACTCATGCGCATAACGAAACTTCTCGCCTATAATGATGTTCGCGATTCTCATTTACAACCTCTCGTTTTTGCTATTGTCTGCTAAGATTCTATCCAAAAAACTTGGAGATTTGATGGATTTCAAGGATACTCTTCTACTACCTGCTACTACTTTTGCCATGCGTGGTGACCTAGCAAAAAACGAGCCACTAAAATATACTAAGTGGCAAAGTGAAGGCATTTACAAAAAATGTCAACAAAACAGGGTTGCAAAGCCTGTGTTTACGCTGCACGATGGACCTCCTTATGCAAATGGACATCTGCATATCGGACACGCTCTAAACAAAATATTAAAAGACATTATCGTCAAATATCATTTTTTTTGTGGCAAACAAGCTCTTTTTACTCCTGGCTGGGATTGTCATGGACTTCCTATTGAG
The DNA here is from genome assembly GCA_964577355.1 of uncultured Campylobacteraceae bacterium. GTDB lineage: Bacteria > Campylobacterota > Campylobacteria > Campylobacterales > UBA6016 > CAZNYV01. The sequence continues at coordinate 5,188 of CAZNYV010000112.1, read as the reverse complement.
CAAGAAGTCGAAAAGGCTATTGGAAAAGACAAAAAAGACACGATGCCAAAAAAAGAGCTTCGCGGACTATGTCGTGACCATGCGACCAAGTTTGTAGACATCCAAAGAGATGAATTCAAAAAAATGGGTGTGCTAGCAGATTGGGAGAAGCCTTATGTGACCATGGACTTCGCATTTGAAGCAAATATATACAAGGCTCTTTGTGCGGTTGCAAAAGAGGGATTGTTGATAGAGAGAAGCAAGCCAGTTTATTGGAGCTGGGCAGCTAGAACTGCGCTAGCTGAGGCAGAGGTGGAATACAAAGACAAGGAAGACTATTCACTATTTCTAGGATTTGAGCTTGACAGCTCTGCCCTAGCAAAGATTGGAGCAACTAATGCAAAGGTCGTCATTTGGACGACCACACCATGGACGCTTCCTGCAAATGTCGGTATTTCGCTAAATCCACATGAAGACTATGTTCTTAACTCTGATGGTTATGTAGTTGCTGAGAAACTTCACGAAAACCTAGTAAACCAAGGCATCCTAAAAGGTAGTGTTGTCAAATCTTTCTCATCCAAGTTGCTCGAAAATGAGTTCGCAATCAATCCACTAAACGGTAGAAAATCACATATTGTCCTAGGCGAACATGTTTTAATGGAAAACGGTACAGGTTGCGTACATACTGCACCTGGGCATGGTGAAGACGACTACAGAGTCGGACTGAAATACAATTTGGAAGTATTAATGCCTGTTGACGAGGCAGGTTGTTATGACACAAGTGTTGTCAGAGACGGGCTACTCCCAAATCCAGAGGAGTTTGTAGGCACTCATATCTTGAAAGCAAACGATACTATCGTCGAACTTCTAGCTGATAAAATCGTACATGTATCAAAATTCACCCACTCATACCCGCACTGCTGGAGAACCAATAAACCTGTCATATACAGAGCTACGAAGCAATGGTTCATCGCTATGGACGAACCAAAAACTTCAACTGGCAAAACGCTTAGACAAACGGCGCTTGAAGCTATCGAAGGTGTAAACTTCTATCCAACTACAGGACGAAATCGACTTAGAGCAATGATAGAAAATAGACCTGACTGGTGTATATCAAGACAAAGAGATTGGGGCGTTCCGATAGCATTTCTACGACACAAAGAGAGCGGCGAAGCTTTGCTTGATGAAAGGGCTCTTGAGATTGCAATCGACCTGTTCGAGAGAGAGGGTGCAGATGCTTGGTATGAGCGCCCCGTTGTGGATTTCCTGCCTTATAGCATGAAGACTCAGGCTGAAAAATACGAAAAAGTCACGGATATTCTGGATGTTTGGTTTGACAGTGGCTCTACTTTCTTTAGCGTACTTTTGAGTGGAAACTATGAAGCCGGCAACTACCCAGCAGATATTTATCTGGAAGGCTCAGACCAACATCGTGGCTGGTTCCAAAGCTCTCTCTTGCTTTCGTGCGCTATCAACAATATAGCCCCATACAGAAGCGTCGTAACACATGGATTTACAGTTGACCAGAGTGGTCAAAAGATGAGCAAATCAAAAGGCAATGTGGTAGCACCCGAGAAAGTTCTAAAAGAGCACGGCTCAGAGATACTTAGACTATGGGTTGCGATGAGTGATTTTAGTGACGATGTCAAAATATCTGAGGATATACTAAAACAAAATGGAGAGCTATATAGAAAGCTCCGAAACACTTTTAGATTCTTGCTTGCAAACATAAATGACCTTGAAAAAATTTGCGAAAAAGATGAGTTTGGAGAACTTGATTTATGGATTCTCTCTGAAGCGTCAAAAGTTTTTGCTGAAGTAGAAGCTGAATTTGAGAGATTTGAGTATGCAAAAGGCATGTCCAGACTCAATGGTTTTGTTGTAGGAAAACTATCAAATATTTATCTCGACATAACAAAAGATAGACTATATTGTGACGCCACTAGGGGAAAGGATAGAAAATCAGCTCAAAGTGCCATGGCGCTGATAGCAAGAAGCTTACTAACACTCGTAGCACCAATACTGACTTACACATGTGATGAGATAGTAGAAAATCTCCCAACCATACTAAAAGGCGACAAGCAGTCCATTTTTGATTTTGAACATATCAGGCTTGACTCTTACGCGAGCTCATTCGACGAAGAATTCTTTGCTAGTGTTCGCGCTAAGTTTTCTGAAATTGTCGACGAAATGAAAAAAGCTGGAGAAATCAAAAGCACACTTGAGCTGTCACTCACTACAAAATCGCAAAAAATAACCTCTTTGAGTCAAAAAGATTTGACGGATTGGTTCTTGGTCAGTGAAGTTGCTGATGGCGATATAGGTGATAAGGAGTTTGTGGTTGCGGACGAGAGATTTTTTGTATCAAAATCTACAAAACACAAATGTCCAAGATGCTGGAAGTTCGCATCAATCGAAGAAGAAAAACTATGTGCTAGATGCGAAGAGGTGTTGTCTTGAATCTGAGCGCACCTCAACCATTTTCTGTAGTCATAATTACAATCGTTACATTTGTAATAGTCACTTTTGTAAGTATAAAACTAGTAAAAGCACACCCAAAAGCCAAACACAAGGAAGATAAATGATAAGCATTAAAGAAGCTTTGGCACTACCAAAAGAGGCTCTAGCAGACATAAAAAATGATATTTTAAACAAAGCAAAGGCAAAACCTGAGCTAAACGCATACATTGGATACGAAGCAGCTGGCGACGGAGTTCCAGTGCTGATAAAAGACAATATAAATGTATCTGGATGGGAAGTTACTTGTGGTAGCAAAATCCTCAAAGGATACATATCCCCATATAACGCAACTGCGATAGAAAATATGTATAAAAATGGCTTCTCATGCCTTGGTAGATCAAATATGGATGAGTTTGCAATGGGAAGCTCTACTGAATCTAGTTGCTATGGAAAGACTCTAAATCCGCACGACCTCTCAAAAGTACCAGGTGGCTCCTCTGGTGGCTCTGCTGTTGCCGTTGCCGCTGGAATAGCTCTTGGCGCACTAGGCAGCGATACCGGTGGCTCAATCAGACAGCCAGCCGCACTATGTGGTATAGTTGGTATGAAACCGACATATGGCAGAGTTAGCAGATACGGTCTAGTAGCCTACGGAAGCTCACTTGACCAAATAGGACCATTTGCAAACAGCGTAGAAGATGCTGCTTTGCTCTATGATGCTATTGCTGGTCATGACCCGATGGATTCGACAAGTGCTGACATCGTATGTGAAAAAGTAGCACCAAGACTAAACCCAACTAGAAAGCTCAAATTTGCTGTCATAGACAACTATGTAGACCAAGCATCGCCAGCTATCAGAGATGCCATCAAAAGCGTAATAGCTCATCTTGAAAAAGATGGGCACACCATCAGGCATACACACCTGATGAACTCAAAATATGATGTAGCGACATATTACATCACAGCAACTGCAGAAGCAACGACAAATCTACAGAGATATGATGGTGTCAGATACGGCAATAGAGCTGAATCAAAAAGTGTAGCAGAGATGTTCATCAATACAAGAAGTGCTGGGTTTGGCGCGGAAGTCAAAAGAAGAATACTCCTAGGAAATTTTGTACTTTCAAGCGGATATTATGATGCCTACTATGTCAAAGCTCAAAAGGCAAGAGAGCTAATCAGACAAGAGTACAAAGAGATTTTTGAAGAGAGCGAAATCATCATTATGCCAGTAACTCCAAGCGCGGCATTTGATTTTGGTGCGCACAAGGAGCCTTTGGAGATGTATCTGGAGGATATTTACACCATATCCATCAATCTAGCAGGTCTTCCTGGCATGAGCGTTCCAGTTGGCTATGATGGCAACCTGCCAATAGGAATCCAGTTGATAGCAGACCATTTTGAAGAGCAAGCGCTATTTGATGCTGGTTTGGCTGTTGAAAATATTGCCTCTTTCAAAAATAGACTACAATAAAATAAACACAAAGGGGAAAAGATGAAGATTAAAAAAAGAGCTTTGACATTTGAAGATGTACTTTTGGTTCCAAAATACTCTGACATATTGCCAAAAGATGTAGAAATATCAACCAGACTAACAAAAAATATCACGCTAAACATACCAATAATATCAGCTGCGATGGACACCGTAACTGACCACCAAGCGGCTATTGCTATGGCAAAAGTTGGCGGAATGGGTATTATCCACAAAAATATGGATATAGAATCTCAGGCAAGAGAGATAAAAAGAGTTAAAAAGTATGAGAGTGGCGTAATAGTTGACCCAGTTACATTCAAAGCCGAAAGTGTATTGGAAGATGTTATTTATACTCTAGCAGAACAGCATATTACTGGAGCACCTGTAGTAGATGACAGTGGCAAGCTAGTCGGTATTCTGACAAACAGAGATATTAGATTTGAAAAAAATCTCTCAAAAACTGTTGGCGAGTTGATGACAAAAATGCCGTTGGTAACTGCAGTAGTCGGTGTAACACTTGAAGATGCCGCTAAAATTCTTCATCAAAATAAAATCGAGAAACTACCAATCATAGATGAAAAAGGCACCTTAAAAGGTCTAATCACGATAAAAGACATCAAAAATAGAATGGAATATCCGAACGCCAACAAAGATGACTTCGGAAGACTCAGAGTAGGCGCAGCTATCGGCGTCGGTCAGTACGACAGAGCTGAGGCATTAGCACTTGCTGGAGCTGATGTTTTGGTGCTTGACTCTGCACATGGACATTCAAAAGGCATCATCGATACCGTAAAAGAACTCAAAAAAAGAGTGGCCGTAGATATTATAGCTGGAAATATTGCCACAGCTGAAGCAGTACGAGATTTGGCAAAAGCTGGCGCCGATGGCGTCAAAGTCGGAATCGGACCAGGCTCTATATGCACAACAAGAATTGTTGCTGGAGTCGGCGTACCTCAAATAACTGCCATTATGGATGTTGCGGAAGAAGCAAAAAAACACGGCATTCCAGTGATAGCCGACGGTGGAGTCAAATACTCTGGTGACATAGCAAAAGCAATTGCTGCAGGTGCAAGCTGCGTAATGATTGGTTCATTGCTTGCAGGTACAGAAGAGAGTCCAGGCGAGACTATTATATATCAAGGCAGAAAATACAAATCGTATCGCGGCATGGGCAGTATTGGCGCCATGACAAAAGGCTCTACTGACAGATACTTCCAAGACGGAACAGCAGCAGATAAACTAGTTCCAGAGGGCATAGAAGGGCAGGTACCTTTT
>CAZNYV010000111.1:0-7116 GCA_964577355.1 uncultured Campylobacteraceae bacterium | reverse complement strand
TTAAGGAGAATGAATGTCAGTAATGAAAGCACCTGAAAACACTCCAGTATGGGTAGATGTAAAAAGATGCAAAGCCTGTGATTTGTGCGTATCTGTTTGCCCAGCTGGTGTTCTCGCTATGAGACCTGAACCAAAATCTACACTTGGAGCTATGATTGAAGTAATCGCTCCACAATCTTGCATCGGATGCAATGATTGCGAACTGTCTTGTCCTGATTTTGCTATTTATGTGGCTTCAAAAGATGAGTACAAATTTGCCAAACTAAGCGAAGAGGCAAAACAAAGGGCTCAGGCTATCAAAGATAACAACTATAGAATTTTGAGTGCTTAAGGAGAAAATAAATGGCAACTAGAGAAGTAATATCTACTGGTAATGATTTGTCAGCAATGGCAGCAGTTGATGCGGGATGTATGTTTTTTGGGGGATACCCAATAACACCATCAAGCGAAGTAATGCATACAATCTCCGACCTCCTTCCTGAAGTGGGTGGCGTATGTATTCAAATGGAAGATGAGATAGCAGGTATTGCTACAGCTATCGGCGCTTCAATGAGCGGTATTAGAAGTATGACAGCGACAAGTGGACCTGGTGTATCACTAAAAGCAGAAAATCTAGGACTCGCTCAAATGGCAGAAGTGCCTTTGGTTCTAGTAAATGTTATGAGAGGTGGTCCATCAACTGGTCTTCCTACTCGTGTATCTCAAGGTGATGTCAGACAAGCGAGAAACCCATCACACGGTGACTACAGATCAATCACACTTTGCGCTGGAAACCTAGCAGAGTGCTACACAGAAGTCGTTAGAGCGTTCAATCTAGCTGACAGATTTATGCAACCTGTCATCGTTTTGACTGACGAGACTCTTGGACATATGCACGGAAAAGCGATGCTTCCGACTGTCGAAGAGGTCAAAGCTGGCATCGTCCCTAGAAAAGAGTTTACAGGTGCGCCTGAAGACTATCGCCCTTACGGTGTAGAAGCTGACGAAGCAGCGGTGCTAAATCCAATGTTCAAAGGCTACAAATACCACTTCACTGGTCTTCACCATGATGCAAAAGGTTTCCCAACAGAGGAAATCGAGACTTGTAGAAAATTGATTCAGAGACTCGAAGACAAAGTAATGATGCACACGGATGAGCTTGAGCTAAACGAAGAGTTTATGTGTGATGATTTGGGTGCTGATGATGTCTTGATAATAGCTTACGGCTCTGTTTCACTAGCCGCAAAAGAGGCTATCAGACACCTTAGAAAAGACGGCATCAAAGCAGGACTTTTCAGACCAATCACACTTTGGCCAAGTCCAGCTGACAGAATCAAGCACTTCACTGACAAAGTCAAAAAAGTGCTTTGTGTCGAGCTGAACATCAGACAATATACCGAAGAAGTAGAGAGAGTCTCAGGCAGACTAGATATCGACGGGCTTTACAAAGTGAATGGTAGAGCAATTTCTCCATATGAAATCGTAGAAAAAGTGAAGGGGATGTAACAATGGCATTTAATTATGATAAATATCTAAGACTAGAAAAAATGCCGACACTTTGGTGTTGGGGATGTGGCGACGGCGTTATCCTAAAATCCGTAATCCGTGCTATTGATGCTTGTGGATGGGATATGAACGATGTTTGTATCGTTTCTGGAATTGGTTGTTCTGGAAGATTCTCTTCTTACATCAACTGCAACACGGTTCACACTACACACGGAAGAACTATTCCGTTTGCGACTGGTATCAAACTAGCGAACCCTGACAAACATGTCATCGTAGTTGCTGGGGACGGCGACGCTCTAGCTATCGGCGGAAACCACACTATTCACGGCGCTAGAAGAAACATTGACTTGAATTTTATTCTTATCAACAACTTCATTTACGGTCTAACAAACTCTCAAACAAGCCCAACGACTCCGCAAGGCTTCTGGACAGTTAGCCAGACTGCTGGAAATATTGACCCTACATTTGATGCTTGCAAGCTTGTTGAGGCTTCGGGCGCATCATTTGTTGCTAGAGAGAGTATGCTTGATCCAAAAAAACTTGAAAAAACTCTTGTAAAAGGGTTCCAACACAAAGGGTTCTCATTCTTTGATGTGTTCTCCAACTGCCATATTAATCTTGGTAGAAAAAACAAAATGGATAGCGCGATGAAAAACCTTGACTGGATCGACTCTATCACTACTTCAAAAATGAAATATGACAAACTTTCTCCAGAGGAACAGCTAAATGTATTCCCTACTGGTATTCTAAAACACGATACAGAGGCAAAAGAGTACTGTGATATGTACAAAGAGATTCAGGCTGTCCATCAAGGCAAAAGAAAAGCACTGACTCAAAACGATTTTGCCAAAAAAATATAAGGAGGTACACAAATGGCTAGAACATTAATGAGATTTACAGGTGTTGGCGGACAAGGTGTACTTCTAGCTGGCGAGATTTTTGCAGCCGCAAAAATCAAAGCTGGTGGCTACGGTCTAAAAACTGCGACATATACATCACAAGTGAGAGGTGGACCAACAGTTGTTGACATCACGCTTGATGACGAAGAGATTTTTTATCCGTATGCAAATGACGGCGAGATAGACTTTATGCTTTCTGTCGCGCAAGTTAGCTACAATCAATTCAAAAACGGTGTATCAGAGGGCGGAACTATAGTTATCGAACCAAATCTAGTAAAACCGACAGATGAAGATAGAAAAAGATGGAGAATCTTTGAGATTCCAATCATCACAATAGCAAAAGAAGAAGTAGGAAATGTGATTACTCAATCAGTAGTCGCCCTTGCTATCGCAAACACAATAATGAAAGCACTCGACAAAGAGATGCTCAGAGGTGTGATGCTAAGCAAAGTCCCTGCAAAAGTTCACGAACTGAACAACAAAGCCTATGATTTGGGTGAAAAATACGCCCTAGAAGCACTAGGCAAATAATACTCCGTAGCCGAGACAATCTCGGCTATATCTTTTTATTATTCCCCTTGAGAGAGTCTCTTTACCTCTATTTCACATGGTAGTTTTTTTGCCATCGGTGTAATAAACCAAATATCTCCATTTGTCAGCTTGACCTCGCCACCCCACTTCTCATCCGTATCAAACTCTATAGACGCTATCGTCTCCTCCATATCCTTTTTTGCTACATAAAACAGTGTTTTCCCGTCTTTTTCTCTAAGCATCACTTTTGCCATTATATTCTCCTAATTTTTGATTAAATTTTTTAGTTTTTGAACCATTTTTGCAAATGGTGAAAACGCCTCAAACTCCGTCCTGTACGACCCGCCACGAGATGAAACAAATATCCTTTTTTCAAACTCCTTGTGCTTGGATGGAAAATCACCCCTTGAGTGCGCACCCCTACTCTCTTTTCTACCCATTGCCGACAACACAGTAGCTTCCGCCACAATTAACGCATTTTTGAACTCCAGTATCGGCTGTATTTCAAAATTGCCAGCACGGGTTTTTTCTATAGTATGCAATGCGCCAGTCAATCCGCGCAAATAACCGATATACTCATGCGCACTCGTCAAATCATGCTCATTTCGGAATACGCCGACCTTTCTATACATTATCTCGCCTAGGCTTTTTTTGAGGGCTTGCACATTGTAACGATTCTCATGCCCAAATATAAAATCTATCATCTTGACATCTTTGGCTGCTTGCTTGATGTTTATATCTGCAAAATCATGCGCGCTTGCATAATCAGCGCTGTTCGCACCAGCGATTCTGCCAAACACGACACCATCGAGAAGACTATTGCCACCGAGTCTGTTCGCACCGTGAATGCCGATTGCAGAGCACTCTCCACACACAAAAAGCCCGTCGATAGTCGTACTGCAATCTTCTTTTGTCTCTATACCACCCATGGTGTAGTGTGCAACAGGCTTGACAGGGATTAGCGCATTCAATGGATCCAGCCCCTCTGTGCTGATAGCAGCTTTCCGAAACGATGGGAGTTTTGTATTTAGGACATCCTCGCCGAGATGCCTGACATCTATGAAAACTTCTCTGCCGATTTCTATCTCAACAGCTATCGCTCTGGATATGACATCTCTCGTGGAGAGCTCATTTACAAATCGCTCACCTAGAGAGTTGACGAGCCAGCCACCCTCACCTCTCGCCGCCTCAGACACAAGTGCGCCACTTTTTGCTAGTCCAGTCGGATGAAACTGCACAAACTCCATATCGCACAGGCGAAGCCCTGCTTGCAAGGCTACCGCTATCGTATCACCACTTGTCTCGAGAGGATTTGAGCTATGACCTCGATAAATTCCAGCAAAACCACCGCCAGCCAGCACTACGGCTTTGGCTCCAAGTATCTCGGTAAAACCACTATTTTTGTTGTAGATGCTCACACCAGTGACTTTTCCATGCGAATGCAACAAAGAGAGCAACATCCTATCGCTCAAGAATTCAACGCCAAGCTGTCTCGCTTGCTTGAATAGTGCCTGAACTATTGCGCCTCCAGTTTTGTCAGCTATATAGCAGGTTCGTTTTTTGCCAGCTCCGCCGAAGCTCCTCTGCATTTGTTTGCCGTTTTCTTGTTTGTCAAAAGTGACACCGAGACCCTCCAAAAATGCTATCGCCGATGGCGCATTTTCACACAGTATCTTGACAGCTTGCCTGTTCGCCAATCCATCGGCACCCTTTATCGTATCGCTTATGTGCTCTTCAATACTATCTGGCTCGACCGTAGCCAACGCCGCATTGATTCCACCAGCTGCCATTGAGCTATTCGACCTGAGCGGATTGGACTTCGTGAGCACTGCGCATTTCAGTCCCTTTTTTGCAGCCTCAACGGAAGCGCTAAGCCCTGCTATACCAGAGCCGACAACTAAAACATCATAAAGCATATATTTTACAGCTCCTACAATTTGAAAATTTGTTCATAATTTGCCCTCGGTGTTCTGGCAAATTGCGCTATCTCCATATTGTGCATTGCGTGTTCCACAATATCAAAACGAGCTACAGAGTTAGATTGAGACAGCGGAAAATGCAACGCTAGTCAAGCAACATAAATGGGATATTAGTTAATATTCTAATAACGGTATATAGAGTAGTTTTTTGATAATTAGTAAAAATTTGTGGTTGTGTTTTTAGATTTAAATCAAGGAGAAAATAATGGATATTAATACCACCTCTTTAGCGTTAGGTTCTCTGCCGGATTGGGTTACGGCAATTGCAACTGCTGTATTGGTTGCGGCAACCATTATTAATGTTATATTTGCCGGAAAATTAACAAAAGAAACAGTCAAGCTTAGAGAAGTAGAAACTTCGCCATTTATTTCAATTATATTTGACACATCTTTTCAAGCCACTAGTCATTCTAAAATAGTCATAAAAAACATTGGAAAAGCTCCAGCATACAATATAACTTTTGAAGTGGAAGAAAAATATCTACCTTACTTTAATGGGTATACATTTGAAAATAAAATTCCTTACTTTGCCCCTGACCAAGAGTTTTATATATTAGCCAGTGGTTTTAATAGTTTAAAGGAAGCTGGTTTTGACAACATACCAATAATCGTTAATTATCAAGCAAAAGACAAAAGAGGCTTCTCAGAATTGTTTGGTCTAAAATGGCAACACTTTCAATATTATATAAAAGATAATTTGCAAGAAATAAACGAATCATTTAGCAGTCTTAATAGAGAACTAAAAGAACTGAATCAAACCATTAAAACCAAGAGGTATTTTGTTTCAAGCAAATTAAGTGTTCTAGGAATTGAGAAAAAAGATGACTATGTGCAAATCATTTTTAGTAACAACGAAGTTCACAGAATAGAAAGAGTATCTGTTGGTAATATCGGCTTGAGTAATATTGACAAAGTTAATATTTACGATGGTGATGTAGTAGACTTGTCAACAAACATAAAGCTTACCGCCGAAGAGGTTTTGTATAATATTCATAATTTTTTAGAAGTTTCGAAAGACAACAAATGAACAAGCTAAGTATTAAAAATAAACTAACCGAGTTTCTGCTCTATACAACTCCAAGCAGCAAAATAAAGATAGAAATAATCGCTCACAACGAAACAGTCTGGTTGCCACAAAAAGGAATAGCGGAGCTTTTTACCGTACAAGTCCCAGCTATCTCAAAACATCTCAAAAACATATTTGAAAGCGGTGAACTTGACGAGTATACAGTTGTTTCCATTTTGGAAACAACTGCCGAGGATGGTAAAAATTACCAAGTCAAATATTACAATCTGGATGCTATTTTATCCGTTGGATACCGTGTTAATTCCACTAGGGCTACTCAGTTTCGTATATGGGCTACAAATGTTCTGCGCGAGTACATCATCAAAGGTTTTGTCCTCAATGATGAGCGATTCAAAAACGGCACTTCGATGAGCTATTTTGACGAACTCCAACAGCGCTTGCGAGAGATACGACTCAGTGAGAGGTTTTTTTATCAAAAAATCAAAGACATCTACATGACAAGTATAGACTATGACCCGAAAGATGAAAAGACTGTTGAGTTTTTCAAAATCATACAAAACAAACTACTCTGGGCAGTATCTTCTAGGACGGCAGCAGAATTAGTGCATGACAGAGTAGATATGAGCAAGCCTCTTTTGGGTATGAGCTCTCTTGACAAAGAAGATAAAAATTTCACAAAAAAAGATGTCATCATCGCCAAAAACTATCTGAGCGAAGACGAGATAAAACTACTCGGGCTTTTGGTTGAGCAGTATTTGGCTTTTGCTGAAACTATGGCGATGCAACAAAAGCCGATGTATATGAAAGACTGGATAGCAAGACTAGATACGGTTATCTCACTCAACGGCAGAGAGCTTTTGACTCATGCTGGAAAAATAAGTCACGAAATAGCAAAAGCAAAAAGTGAGTTTGAATATGAAAAATACAAAGAAGTACAAAAAGAACAGCAAAAAATCCAGAGCTTAAAAGAGCTTGAGGAAGATATCAAGAGGCTAAAATAAAGCCTACCTACAATTTAAAAATCTCTTCATAATTTGCCTTTGGAGTTCTGGCAAATTGTGCTATCTCCATATCGTGCATTTTGTGCTCTGTGTTGCTACTGCCTACGAGTGAGGCACACACACCAGTCGCGCATCTGGCAAACTGAAATGCTCTTTGTATGTCAGAGGCACACTCTAGTGCTATCATCGAGCGG
>CAZNYV010000110.1:0-7175 GCA_964577355.1 uncultured Campylobacteraceae bacterium | reverse complement strand
TAGCGCCATAAACTCGCTTTCTAGCATACCCCCAAAAAGAATCGTTTTGTGCTTCATCATATCTACGCGCCAGCTTCACAAGCTCTTCTGTGCCAATAGAAATCAAATCCGACACATCCACGCTGGATGGCAATCTCTCTTTTAGTTTGAAAGACAAAGCTTTTACTGCAGGGAGGTACTTTATAGCCAGGTCGTCTTGATTGTATTTGATATTTTCGCCATAAACTTTGATGTTTGGATTCATCTATTTAACCACAGCCTTTTTTGTTTTTTTTCTAAACTCTTCCGCATCTTCCTTAGCAATATCCATTCTAAAGTCTAAAGCTTCTTTTATGCTCTTCTCTCTAGCTGCAATATTCCTAGACAGTGAATCATATTTTGTCTCGAATGCCTCAGTATCCAGATAGACACTTTTTTTCACCTCGGCATTACCTATGAAGTACGACGCTGACGCAACCGCGAGTATATAAAAAATCAAAGTAATTGTTAGAGGCCAAAAAAGCATCATAGCAGCGTCGTCCGACTTGATAATACCAAAACTGGTACCAACAAAGAACCCGACTACAGTTAAAAATGCTATATAATTATGTGGTCCTAACATTACCTCTCCGTGGCGACAATAACAGCTCTAGAACTGTTTTATAAGTCGTTTGAAAAATCCAGCAATACCTGCCTCTTTGTTGTCCACAAGCATATTTCGTTCCAGTTTTGCCGCTATTTTACGGGCAATACTGCCAAGTTCTGCAGTTGTTGGAGAACTTGGAAACTCTTTTGCGTATAAAAATCGCTGTTTTACACTTTTTTGGACACCAGCATCCTTTGGAATCGAGCCAATCAGGTTGATAACAAAATCTTTTTTTATATTTTTCTTGGCAACAGCATTGACTTTTGTAAATATCTTTTGAGCCTCTTTATCGTCTTGCACTTGGTTGAACAACAAAAATATATTCTCTTTTTTATCGCTAATGACTTTTATCATCGCATATGCATCAGTAATAGCCGTCGGATCGGCAGTTGTGATGATAAGTGCCGCATCAGAGGCATTTACAAACTGCTGAACAGTATCACCAATCCCAGCCCCAGTATCTATGATAAAAAAGTCTAACTGGTCAAGGTCTGAACTCTCTTCCAAAAAGCTGTCAAGCACCGCATCTGAGCCAAACTTGAGTATTTCATTACCACTATCGCCTGGAATCAAAAATAGATTTGGCGCTATTTCAACCGTTATCTCCGAAAGCCTTGCTTCACCTTTGAGCACATGAAGTATGTTTTGTTTTGTCTGCACATTGAGTAGCACATCGAGATTTGCAAGCCCTATATCAGCATCAAAAAGTCCAACCTTAAAACCCATCGTAGAAAAAACATATGCTAGGTTTGCGCTAATCGTACTCTTGCCAACCCCGCCTTTCCCACTGGTGATTGCTATAATTTTGGTGTTTGCGGGTTTTTGCGCACTTCCAGCTGAGACTAGCTCTTGGAGTTTTTTGGCTTGTGTCCCCGACACTTCAGGCTTATTTACCACTGTTTTTTGCCTTAAATCCATCTAGCAAACACTCTACAAAGAATTCGCTCGTCGCCTCCGATAAGTCTTCTGGCACCTCTTGCCCAGTAGAAAAATATGCAATAGGTTTTTTTGTGTCATACACAAAACTAAAAGTATTTCCAAAGTATTTTGTCTCATCTAGTTTTGTGACTATCAGTGTATCTATCGGCAATGCAGTTGCAAAGCCTTCGTATATCTCTTTTAGGTCATCGTATTTTGTATTTGCACTGAGAACTAGACATGTATCAATAGGAGTAGAGTTCTCCGTCTTGAGGAATCTTGCTATTTTATTGATTTTCTCCTTATCATAATGCGAGCTACCAGCAGTATCTATAAGGACATAATCACAATATTTCAATGTGCTTAGTGCGCTTTTGAACTCCGTAGGGTCAACAACAGCTTCGATGGAAAGCTTCATCATTTTGGCATATTGCAACAACTGCTCTACAGCACCGATACGATATGTATCCATCGTGATAATACCGACTTTGTATTTCTTGTCAGATTTGTATGCAAATCTTGCTGCCATTTTGGCTAGCGTGGTCGTCTTGCCGACACCGGTAGGACCGACAAGCATGATTGTTTTTTTGCCACTTGGAGCCATCTCCATCCTAACTGGTATCAATCGTCTCAGCAACACATCAAAATAGCGCTTCACCGCACCTGGACTCTCTTTCATCTGGCGAGGCATATTCTCGAGCGTAAGTCTCATGATTTCATAGAGATGCTCTTCGCTCATACCACTATCTTTTGTGATTTTGTATATCTCGGCAAACTCAGGCGGCACCACTAGTCCGCTTCTAGCCACCTGCCCGCTATCCCAAACCATCTGACCGACATGCTTGATATTATCGTTTAGCTTATCTATCTCTTTTTTGATTTGAGAAATCTCATTTGATGGCTGAAGTCTAGGCATACTCTCTGCTTGTTCGTTCTTTTTGAAAATTGCATCATATTTGTTGGTCGTAGGCTCTGTCACAGAATCAATTCTTTGCAACTGTTCGGAGGTTCTGGATATGTTTACTACCACATCATCTTTTTCGGCTTGATGCGTAGATGCTACATTTGTATATGTATTTTTTTGATACGGTGTAGATGCAGCAGATGCAGTACTAGCAACTTTGTCATCTTGGACACCGACTATCACTTCGTATATCGCAGGCGTAGTAATTGTCTTCTTGCGAATCTCTTTGGTGCTAAAAACCAAAGCATCTTCACCGCAAGTAATCTGTGCCTTTTTGAGCGCCGCCGCTGGCGTTTCGTCTGTAAAAGATAAAAGCTTCATATAGTTTTAAACCGACTATTCATATATATCATAGGCACAACCACGCTATCCCTTTCTTGCCATTTTGGGTGAGGAATCACAACTGTCTCATTATACACAAAAAGCTTTTCAAAAAATATTATATCGAGGTCAAGAGTGCGAGGTCCATTCTTGATTGTTCGCTTCCTACCAAAAATCTTCTCAGTATGGAGTAGAAATCTCATCAGCTCTGTCGGTTTCATCGTCGTCCTAAGCTGAATAATACCATTTAGAAAAGCTCTCTGTTCGAGCACGCCAAATGGAGGATTTTTGTAGAGAGGCGAAGTCTGCACAATAGAGATATTCGGATGCTTTTGAAAATATGCAAAAAGCTTCTTGAACAACCTCTCAGAATTTCCAACATTTGAGCCGATACCGATAACTGCCAGCCCTTTTTTGGACTTTTGGCTCACTCGTCGGTATGGAAAACATTGGTTAAAAATCAATGCGTGTGTCTGGTCAATATGCTTTGTCAAAGATTACAACACCTCTACGCCATCATTTTTCATCACAACCATATCTTCTATCCTCACGCCTCCGATATTTGGTAGATAAATCCCAGGCTCTATAGTAAAAACCATCCCTTCACCAAGCACCGCTTGCGATTTGGCAGAAATCGTAGGTGACTCATGTATTTCAATACCAACACCATGTCCCAAAGAATGCACAAACTCCTTGCCAAAACCAGCTTGTGTGATAATATCTCTAGCTATTTTGTCCAGCTCGCACGCCCTCATCCCTGCCCTCGCCTGTCTGATAGCTTCATCGTGAGCTTTTAGTACTGTATCGTAGATTTTTTGCAGCTCTTTTGAGGCAAATTTTTGTTTGTAACCAAAATTGAAATCTCCATCAAAAACAGCTGTTCTAGTCCTATCAGAACAGTACCCATCTACTTTTACACCAGCATCAAACAACAATATCGAGCCTCGTTCTAATATCCGAGAGCTCGGTCTCGCATGAGGCAGAGATGAGTTGGCATCAATAGCGACTATAGGCTCAAAACTAGGCTCCCTAACTCCATATCCACTCAAAATCTCTCGTGCTTTCCAATTCAGCTCAAGCTCACTCTTCCCAAGACCATCAGACCGTATAAACTGTGCGAATTCATCAAAAGCCTCAGCCCCGATTTTGACGGCTGATTTTAGTTTTTTTAGTTCATCGTCTCTCTTCAGCACTCGTTTTTCGGACAATAGACCTTTTCGCTTTTCGATGCGTATGCTTTTGCCTAGTCTGTCAAACTCTTCCAAGCTCCACTCTGCAGGGTCGATAAAGGCTTTTTTTATAGCGTTTTGTTTGATAAGTTCAAGGGCTTTTTTGATAGTGTCTCTAGCTTCTATAACTGTACAGTTGGTCGCTTTTGCAGTGGCTTCCTCGATATATCTGCCGTCTGTAATAAGATAGTTTTTACCATTGAGTGACAAGAAAAGAGAGTTGTCGTTGGAGTAGGAAGCCTCATAAAATACAGAGGCTTCACTTTTTGCGAGAAATGTCACTAGTTTATGCTTGTGGTGCTTGCGCCGCCTGTGCTTGTGCTTGCGCAGCTTGATATGCTTTAACCTCAGATACTATTTGAAGAAGCGCAACCAATCCTAAATGATACGAAAATGGTCCAAAACCAGCGATAGTACCAGCGCAAACAGCAGATACCATAGAAGTGTGTCTAAACTCTTCTCTTCTAGCTGTATTTGAAATGTGGACTTCGATAGCAGGGACGCCAACTGTAGCTAGTGCATCTCTGATTGCGATAGATGTGTGAGTATATGCAGCTGGATTGATGATGATACCATCTACACCATCCATGCACTCTTGGATTCTATCGACGATTTCACCCTCAAGATTGCTTTGGAAAAACTCAAGCTCCGCTCCACTTTGCGCTCCAAAAGTTTTCATCTGCTCATGTATTGCTTCTAGTGTCATTTGACCATAAATGTGCGGCTCTCTAACGCCTAGCATATTTAGGTTTGGACCTTGAATAACTACAAATTTCATTTAATTCCCTTTTTGTGATTTATTGGAGTATTTTAACAACAATAAGCAAAAAAGCTACTCCAACACCAACAGACGCTATCAAATAGGCATTCTAGCCTTTTATCGAGGAGTACTATCTAGCTCTTTGTAGTAAATTTTACGAAACATTTTTTGATTATTACTACGCTAATATATCTCCAAGCAAAAAACAGAGGGATAAATGACACCATGTGAACTGGTCGCAATTTATGACCAGTTGCAGACATTGGGGCGCAAGCAAAATACGCTTCATCAAAGGGTTTTCAGTGGAGAAGTTTAAGTAAATGCAAAATATTTTTCAAACACTTAAACATGACAGCAGTTTTACTGTTGATGCCTATAATCAAGTAACAAAAGAAGTCTTTTTAAAATACTTTAGAAATGAAAAGATATTCTTGAAAAACAAAGAGCTATTGAGGACAGAACTTGTTAATTATGTAAGGCACATTGCAAAAAAAGAAAATTTTGAACAACTATTTGAAAAAATCTTAAAAGTCTTTGATGACGCTATTGCAAAAAATAAAAATGAAGTCATAAAAGAACTAGCCTCCAATCTTTTAAAAATTTCAAAAACTGATGATTTATATATGGAATATTATATTCAAAACAAAGACAAACAAATTAAAGAATTTGATTCAAAAAGCGTTGCAGTCTATTATTTTAAAACGATTGATAATATTTTAGAAGGCTGTTACAAGCCTAGATTAGAATTGTTTTTTAGAATTTATAAATTTAATCTAGACGGTCTTTTCCCAAATATTGAAAACAAAAAGTTTGGTGATATTGTGAATCTGCTTCAAGACTTCGACGAACTAATTAAAGACAAAATATTCAACATTGTCTTTAGCCAATGGCGAAATATTGCTACACATAAAGACTTTGAGATTAGAAAAGACAATATAAATATTAGTTACGGACTGGGGAATAATCGCACAACTAAAATCCTCGGACATCAGCAACTTAAAAATATTACTTTTTATATAAATAGCGTTTACAATGTGCTTAGGTTGGCAGAAGTTATCATATATCTGAACTATACGGAAGAAATTATGGCAACTGATGAAGCAAAAAATATTGTATTTAATATTAGAAGCGAAGCCTCGTTACTAAACATTATCCATAATTTACAAGTTGTTGGATTTGAATTCCACTCTTTCAATGACAAAGAAAATACCTTTGTATTGAATTTATATATTAAACAAAACAATGATGTGCAAGAATCTATTATTCACGCATCGCAATCGTTTGTCAGGATTGCGATGGCTTTGGAAGATGATGAGTTTCAAAAAAATACATTTGAAGAAATTAAAATAAATATTTTAGATAAAAACGATAGTATCATAGCAAATGCGCAAATTGATGTTGAAACTTGCATAGACTACTCGTTTGGAAAAATTGATACGAATCAGCTAATTGAGAAGACTAAGTTTGATATTGTGCAAATAGATGAAAGAAAATGACCAAAAGCATAATTGCATCAATCAGCATCTTCTACCAAATTTAAGATGACAACTCTGCAACATAGCTAAATTTGCCCACCCCACCGTCAACCCTTTTATGCTAATATCCATCCAAAAAACGAAATGAAAATATGGCACTAATAGATTTATCAAATATCCACAAAAACTACTCAGCTCAAAAAGTCCTAGAAGGGGTGGATTTCGCACTTGATGCCGGTGAGAGAGTTTCGCTGATAGGCAAAAACGGCTCAGGCAAATCCACTTTGCTCAAAATCATCGAGGGCTCTTGCGACATCGACGACGGTAGAGTAATCATCCAAAACGGACTAAAAGTCGAAATGCTCCTCCAAGACCCGAAATTTGATGCTGGATTCACCGTCAGAGAGTCGATAGAAGACGGGCTAAAAGAGCTCAAAGCTGCTAGACTGGAATATGAAGCAGTCGCCACCAAAATATCTACGAACCACGACGACAGAGATTTGCAAGATAGACTATCACATTTGGCTGGCTATTTGGATGCTCACAACGCTTGGAATCTCGACGACAAAATAGAGCGAGCGATAAAAGAGCTATTCCTAGTCGAGCTACAAGACTCGCATATATTGTCTCTCAGCGGTGGTGAGCAAAGACGAGTGGCACTGGCGATTCTACTACTCAAAAAGCCAGACATCCTACTACTAGACGAACCGACGAACCACCTCGACGCATCAAGCGTGGAATTTCTCGAAGAGCTGATTTTGGCAGAAAAATTCACTATGATTTTTATCTCGCATGACAGGTATTTTATCGACCGTGTGGCAACTCGTACCGTGGAGATTGACGGTGGCAAAAACTACAATTTCACGGGCGGTTATGCTGATTA
>CAZNYV010000109.1:0-7177 GCA_964577355.1 uncultured Campylobacteraceae bacterium | reverse complement strand
GTTTTTCATGTGGGGAGCTAAGCCTCCCCATTATTTGCGACACTTGCAGACACAATCTACTTTCTCCATCTCTCATCAAAAGAGAGATTGGAGATCTCCAAATCTTCAGTTTTTACAAATACTCCGAAATCGAAAAATTCCTATTTACCAAGCACTCCATGGTTGGAGCCAAAATCTTTGAGTTATTAGCAAGCGAAAGCTTCTCTCTATTTGCTAGCAATTTTGAATACGATGAGCCAATAAGTGCTGTGCCAGTAGATGACAATACTGACAGTGGATATTCGCATACGGCAATACTTGCAAAAGCTCTCTCGTCAAAACTTATCCATCCCGCATACGGAATTCTCAGAGCCACAAATAAAATCAAATACGCAGGTCAAAGCCTAGAGTATAGACAGTCAAATCCACGAAATTTTGTGTTTAAAAGCTCAAAATATCCAGTAGTTTTGGTGGATGATATTATTACGACTGGAACAACGCTTCTTGAGGCAAAAAGTGTCATCGAACGAGGTGGTGGTGAAGTTGTTTTTGCGCTAACCCTAGCAGATGCTAGAGAGTAAAAGACTAGAAACTAGTCTCACCACTGATATTTAACCATTGCTTGAAGGGCATCAGTATGCTCTTTTGTTCGGTAGTTGCGATAGTGCAAGTGCTCAAATCCAACAAAAATCTTCTCACCACCAAAATGTTTACCTACATTGTAAAGTATCTGATTTTGGGTAGAAAAATCCTCATCCGTAATATCTTGAAAACCGTCGAGATGAAATCCGTACAACTCTTTTGAAATATAGACAGGCGTGTATTGAGTCAAATGTCTAGTGCCGGCATTTTGAATTTTGTCATAAACATTTACGCTAAAAACAGCAAATCCTGGTATATCAAAATCGGCTCCTATGCCCTTTAACCACGCTTGATAATTATGCCCCACATTGTATTGAGTCGCCACAAAAATATCTTTTAGAGCACCAAAGGCAAGATTTTTGCCGCTGATTTTTGAGAGCGAAACTCTAGGATCTATTTCCGAATACAGCGACTCTCTATCTCTACTAAGCTGTTTGCCGTCGCAAAAATCGGCAAACATATACAAATCACCGTAATCAAATGTGCGAAAATGCTCAAGCGTAACAGTTTGTTTCACTCCGTCAGTCGTGTCGTAGGCATACGCATTGCCGTTAAAATGGTCAGAATATAGATACTGCACATCCGTCGTACTAAAGTTACCGGCAAACATCACGGACAGCGCAGTCGACAAAGTAATAACTATTTTTTTCATGTGTACTCTTTTTTATGGTTTATTGCATATTTTACGGCATTTATATAGCTCTTCGTTGATGGATTGGCATTTTTGTAGGCGATGTCAAAAGCCGTTCCGTGGTCGACGCTAGTGCGGATGATTGGTAGTCCCAGACTGACATTTATGCTATCATCGAAATAAAGCGCCTTGAGCGGGGCTAATCCTTGGTCGTGGTACATGGCGACGAACCAGTTGTATTTGTCACGGTTGTACGGATTAAATATCACATCGGGTACGGCTGGACCGTCAAATATTTTGTCGCCAAAGAAGTCATTTGCAGCTTCGATTGCGCTAGCGATTTCCACCTCTTCATCACCAAGCGCGCCACCGTCTCCAGCATGTGGATTAATACCTAGTACGACAGCTTTTTGGATATTTGTACTTGTTTTGAGAAGCTTTAAAAATTCAAAAATTTCACTCTTGTTGATATGTTTTGGGACATCTTTTAGTGGGATATGGTCGGTCAAGAGCGCTACCATCATCTGCTCACAACCTAGTGCCATAATGGCATCCATCCCAAAAAAGTCTCTCAAAACATCGGTATGCCCGACAAATTTTAGCCCAGCCATCTTCCAAGACTATTTGCTAATAGGGAGTGTCAATAACCAGTCTGACTAGCCAATATTTGTGAATTTGAGTGCACTCATAAATGATTCAAAAGACGCCTTGCCAGCTTCAGCTGAGTTTCGTCCGAATTTCAGCTCAAAACTATCAGCAACTTCAACGCACTCAAAATCATCAGGAAGCCTTTTGCCAAGTAGCTTGGTGCATTTGGAGGCAGTATCTTTTGAGACAAAATATAGTGGTGAGCAGATGTTTTTTACCTCGTCGTGACAAGATAATGCTATCTCAAATCCGACACCGCCTAAGTCACCAATAGAAATGGCGAGTTTTGGATTAGCCAATTAGCGCCTTCATTTCGGCTATTGCAGAATCAAGTCCAGTAAACACAGAGCGAGCGATGATTGATTGACCGATATTTAGCTCATCTATCTCATCAAGTGAAGCGATGGTGCCTACATTTTGGTAGTTGAGCCCGTGTCCAGCCGCACATTTTAGCCCGAGGTTAGTGGCAGTTTTAGCTGCTGTTTGGATTTTTTCTATTTCCTCGGATAACAAAATAGATAGACTCTCTCTTGGTAATTTCAAACTCTCAACAGCATATCTAGTCCGAGATAGATTTGAGTGAAGCATCGCGTAGATATTGGCGTACTTTCCAGTATGAAGCTCTACTGCATCGGCTCCTAGTGCTTTTGATAGTTCGATTGCCTTTTTGCACGGCTCGATGAAGAGGGACACTTCTATTTCGTTTGCCTTTAGCTTTGTGATTGCATTTTTGATTTTTTCATAACCTGCTTCTAAGTTGAGCCCTCCCTCTGTGGTCACCTCCTCTCTTTTTTCTGGGACGAGTGTGGTTTTATGAGGTTTTAGATTTGTGATGATGTCGATAATTTTCTCATCTACTGCACATTCGATATTTACAGGTAGTTTTGATAACTCCACTACTGCTTTTGCATCATCATCATGGATGTGTCTTCTATCCTCACGCAGGTGTATAGTTATGAGGTCTACACCGTTTGACTCGGCGATACTGAGTGCATGCAGAGGGTTTGGATCATTCACTTGTCTAGCTTCTCTGAGAACTGCGATATGATCGATATTGAGCCCAAGTTTCATCTATTTTTAACCTCTTTAGCCATTTTTTTGTACAATTGTAGGTTATATCTCTTAAAAATATTGGATTATTATTGATTTGTATAGATTTGGGTTCGAATACGCTTAGAGTGCTCGATTATGATTGTGAAAAACGAGAGAAAAAAGCTGTTTTCGAAAAAATAGTTAGAACTGCTGACAACATGCACAAAACGAAGAATATTTCGGAAGAAGCGATTAGTAGAGTAGTGTCTGCAATAGTTGAAGCACAAGAAAAGCTAGGATTTACGCTAAGCGAAGCAACTGGTGTCGCAACTGCAGCTTTTAGAAGTGCGAAGAATGGCAAAAAAGCTCTTGAGCAGATAAGAGCTAAAACAGGCGTGCCATTTCAGCTCATTGATGGTGAGACGGAAGCATTTTTGACAACACTTGCTGTTAGTGAGAAACTGCCAAATATCGAGAAAAAAGATTGTTTGATGCTTGTCGATATAGGCGGCGGATCTACTGAGATTGTATTCAAGCGAGATGATAAAATAGTGGCGAAGAGCTTTGATGTTGGGATAATATCTCTGGCTCAAAGATACAAAGACACGGATGAGTTGGCACTTAATATCAAAAAAGAGTGTGGTGACATCATAGAATTCATTGATGACTGTTTTTATGGTTTCTCAAGACCGTCTTTGCTTTGCGCTACTGCTGGCACGCCTACGACTTTGGCGGCTGTCAAAATGGGTATGAATTATGCTGATTATGATGGCGAGGCTGTAAATGGTGAGATGCTTACACTAGAAGATGTTGATAATATCTTCACAAAACTGCTAAAAGTCAGTTTGGATGAGAGAGGCAGAATGGTCGGCGTTGGCCGACAAGATTTGATAATAGCAGGAATAGTGATATTCAGAGAGATTTTTGAGACTAGCGGGCTTCATGAGTGTATCGTGTTTGATGATGGGCTTAGAGAAGGTGTCGCTATAGCGAAATGCAAAAAAATAGATTTTTAAAATAACTTCAAGGAAAGTACGATGAGAATGAACGGCTCAGAGATGGTCGTAGAGGCTCTTAAAAATGAGGGCGTAGAGGTAGTTTTTGGCTATCCTGGTGGCGCTATTATGAATGTTTATGATGCGATTTACAAACAAAACCATTTTAGACATATATTGGCTAGACACGAACAAGCGGCAGTTCATGCTGCTGACGGTTATGCGAGAGCAAGTGGAAAAGTTGGTGTTGCCATCGTGACAAGTGGTCCAGGATTTACAAATGCAGTGACTGGTATTGCTACGGCATTTACTGATTCTATTCCGCTTGTCATAATAAGCGGACAGGTACCGATTACATTGATAGGTACGGATGCTTTTCAGGAAATAGATGCTGTTGGTATTTCCAGACCATGCACAAAACACAACTATCTAGTCAAAAATGTAGAAGAGTTGCCACATATCTTGCAAGAGGCTTTTTATATAGCTAGAAGTGGCAGGCCAGGACCAGTTCATGTGGATATTCCAAAAGATGTAACAGCAGCTATGGGGGATTTTTACCGAAAAGAAAACTTCTCCATGCAGACTTACAAACCGACTATAAAGGGCAACCCAAGACAGATTCAGAAAGTGACTGAAGCGATAAAGGAGTCTAAAAAGCCGATTTTTTATATTGGTGGGGGCGTAATTTTATCAAACTCTGCCGATGAGGTCAGAGAGCTAATAAAAACAACTGGAATTCCAGCTGTTGAGACTTTGATGGCGAGAGGTGTTCTCAGACATGATGACCCACTCCTTATCAGTATGCTCGGAATGCACGGAAGCTATGCAGCAAATATGGCAATGAGTGAAGCAGATATTATTATCTCTCTTGGTGCTAGATTTGATGATAGGGTAACGGGCAAGCTTAGCGAATTTGCAAAAAATGCAAAAGTAGTTCATGTAGATGTAGACCCAAGCTCTATCGCAAAACTTGTAAATACTGACTATCCAGTAGTTGGCGATCTAAAATCTGTATCCGCAGTGCTGTCTCAAGCAAAAGAGAAGATAAATCCTGCAGATTATAGCGAGTGGAGAGCTTTGATTGCTAGGTTTGAAGAGCTTCATCCTTTGGATAAGAGCTACCATGAGTCTGAAGGTACGCTCAAGCCACAAACAGTTATCAAAAAAATTGGAGCACTAGCGCCAGAAAATACTGTTATTACGACTGATGTTGGTCAACACCAGATGTGGAGTGCTCAATTTTATCCATTTAGTTATCCTAGACAGTGGATTACAAGTGGTGGACTTGGCACGATGGGGTTTGGTTTTCCAGCGGCGCTTGGAGCAAAGGCTGCACATCCTGATAGAGTTGTTGTAAATATTACTGGGGACGGCTCAATATTGATGAATATTCAAGAGCTAATGACAGCTATCGAGAGTGGGTTGCCAGTAGTTAATGTAATCTTGAACAACAACTTCCTCGGTATGGTTAGACAGTGGCAGACATTCTTTTATGATAAGAGATTTTCAAGCACGGATCTTACGATGCAGCCAGATTTTGTCAAACTAGTTGAAGCTTTTGGCGGCAAGGGTTACAGAGTCAAGACATACGAAGAGTTTGAAGTAGCATTCAAGGATGCTATGGGTCAAAAATGTGTGACAATGATAGATGTTGCAGTTGACAGATTGGAAAATGTACTTCCGATGGTTCCAGCTGGCGGGACGCTTTATAATATGATGCTTACATACAACGAATAAGGAGATTAAAATGCATAATGAAAGAAGAATAATCTCTGTTGAAGTGGTAAATGAGCATGGAGTGTTGGCAAGAATCTCTGGATTATTTGCGGGGCGTGGCTACAATATCGAGACATTGACCGTGGCGCCGATACCACACACAAATCTCTCTCGCGTGACGATTGAGACAAGCGGAAGCAAGAAAGTGTTGGAACAGATTGTAAAACAGCTACACAAGCTGATTTCAACATTCAAGGTTATTGAGCATCAGGAGATGGTGGAAAAAGAGATGGTTCTTGTAAAGGTACCAATCACTGAAGCGTTGAGCGATATTGATACTTTGGCAAAAGCATACAATGGCAGAATTGTCAATGTTGACGAGGAAAGCGCGATTTTGTTGGCAGCTGATGAGCCAAAAAGAATAGAAGGCTTCCTTAGGGCTATCAAAATATTCAACCCAAAAGAGGTTGTTCGAGGTGGAATAGTCGCAATAGAGAAGTAGTCAGGCGACGCTTGGCTACTTTCTATTTTTTACCATACTGAGGAAATCTATTATCTCCCCATTTCCTGTTAGCTCTGCTATATCGTCTGCCACAAGCCCCTCTTTGTTTTTGATACTTATATCTGCTCCACTCTGAACCAAAAGCTTGACAATAGTCAAATTTTCACGCCAGATAGCCAGCATAAGCGCCGTTCTTCCATCTTTGTCGGCTATATTTAGATTTGCTCTGTTTTGCACGAAAAGTCTTACAATATCTTCCCTGCCTTCCCAAACAGCCAACATAAGCGCTGATTTGCCATTTTGGTTGCACGAGTCTGCTATCTCTTTGATTGATGGATATTTTTGAATATTGCCAATGTCATTGTTTTTGATAGCCTCAATGATAGAGGGCGTGAGTTCGTTCGCTGGCTCGGCATAAATCAAAGAAGCGTGGGTTATGCAAAGCAATAGCGCAAGAGTTCTAACAAATTTTAAGCTTGCCACCACTACCTACATATGTCTAGAATTTGTCCAAAAGCTACTTCAAATTGCTTCAAGCCGTCATTCATTAGCTCATTATATACAGCTTGCATATCGATGCCACATTTTGCGACTTCATCAAAAATCTCATCTATAGCATATTGTGGTAGCGGAAGCCTTGCATTTTTGTTATGGAAACTATCTTGATAGGCTTGAATTGTGTCTATTGGGGCAGTGTTTATACTGTTTGGTGCGATAAGGCTGACAACATAATATTCGGCTGGAACCTCATCTCCTTTGACTCCTGTGCTTGCGAATAGTGTTTTGGTGTTTTTTGGATTTAGTGTTGTTATCAAGGCATAGATTTTGGCGGCGTTGTAGAAGCCGACACGATGTTGTAGCTCATAAGGCAACTTGGCATTGAGCAATCTATCAAATCTACTGACAAATATAGATATGACACATTTGGCACTTTTTGCATCTGCACTACTGATAGCTTCGCATATTCTTGAGGCTTGTTCAGGTGAGAAAATCAAAGTCGCGTTGACATTGATATTTTGCCTTAAAAGCTCC
>CAZNYV010000108.1:0-7349 GCA_964577355.1 uncultured Campylobacteraceae bacterium | reverse complement strand
AACGACGCCGAAAGGTCAAGAGATAGTCCTTCACGACATATACGCACCCTCACTCGTAGCTGAATTTGCCAATTTCAATGCTGTCCCCTACCCAGCAACTGCGAAAGCACTCAGCAAGTGCGAAGTTGTCAAAATAGATTTTGGTCAGTTTTATGAAAAGATCATATCCAATCCAACGCTAAGCATGCTCATCATCAAATCATTACTAGAAAAGCTCAAAATAGTAGAAGGATTCATAGACAAAGAGTTCACCAAAAGCGCGGAAGCGAAGGTAGCTACGCTACTACTAGAAAACTTGGCGTTTTTTGAATCTAGCAAACAACTCAACATCGCAAAACTACTCAATATCACCCCAGAGACGCTCTCTAGGATTTTGACAAGATTCAAAAACGATGGACTCATAGCCGCAAATGGCAAAAAAATAAATATTCTCGATAGCGACACACTATCTAGGATATGCGAAAATGAGTGGGTGTAATAAGCCTTTATAGGTTGACCGTACTCAAAGCCTTGTAGTACCTAGAAGCTACAAATAGGTTGTAAGCTAGGAGTGAGAATGAGAATGCCAGCAACAAGCCTCCGATAGAGACAAATGCTCCAAAAAAGAGTCCAAAAACAAGGCAGATAAACGCCAAAATATGCAAGACAAACTCTATCTGCGCTACTCTTTGTGGGAGTAACTCATTGATATTTGGAGCGTTGAAGTTGCCTTCACTAGTCAAATGAAACCAGACCAGAAATGGAACTATCTTGTTCAGCATCGCCTTGATAATACTTGCCAAAAATCCAATACCAAACAGCAAGCCATATACAAAGCTAGAATTTGGAATCTCCACAAAAATACCAACAATCAATACTACCGAACCAGCTACGAGTATAGCTAGTCCAAACTGCCAATATTTGAGTGAGATGTCGGATACTTTGCGTCTTCGTCCGCTTAGCTTTTTGAGTGCTACGACTCCAAATGAGAGCATAAATATCGAGGCAGCTACGATGACAAAAATGTCCGCCGCCACACCTGCAAAAACCAAAGCAGCATATAGCAATATCGAGGCAGCAAAAACAAACATAAATTTATTGCAAAATTTCGGGAACTTCGGCGCTACAAAAAACATCGGCAGAACCTGATTTGCCACTGATACAATGAGCAAACCCGCAAAACCAAAAATCGCTAGGACAATATGCAAGCCAACAAAAGCGTAATGCGAAGGTGCCAAAGTGCCAAAAGCATAGCTGGACAGAAGATGAAATCCAAGCATCGTAGCGACCAGACCAAACAGCATCGACAGAGCCATACCCCGAACAGTGAAATGCTCATTTTTTGCCTTCAGTACCGCATAAATTATCGGCAACAACTGCACACAAACAGCCAAAAATAGAGCGCACAAGGCTACTTTTTTGCAATGTTCTATACCAAAATAAAATCCTGCAAAAAATGCCGCACATCCGACAACAATACCGAGATATGAAACCAGACCGATTATATGAAACTTCGGAACCTTGATACCTGCAAGCACTGGCAACATCTGCGCCAATGCTCCAAACATCGCCATCATCACAAAACCAATAGTAAACAAATGCACCATCGCTACGCTTTGCGGGGCAAACCTATCAAATATCACATCGCCATTTATAAATACAAAAAGACCAAAAATAGCACCAAAAATAGGAGCGGTAACAAAAAATCTAGCTACACTCGCAAATGGTGGCGCTTGCTCAAGCGACAATCCTGTCATATTCATCTGCTATTTTCCTTTTCAAAAATTCAATACTTGCGCCATCATCAGCTCTTGCCATAAATACCAAATACTCATCAGAGCTGTTTTCAAAGTCATACCACCAGATGCCAACTTTTTCCAAAATAGAAAAAAGATGACACGGCTTCATACGGTGAATCATTTTGATGTATTGTGACTCTTCCAGACTTGCCGCATGCTCCATCGCAAGCCTTAGCGGAAGTGGCGCTTCCATCAATGACACATCCAATAAAATCTCACTAGGCAAGCGTTTTCATCCTATCCACTATGCCGTCAGATGAACTAGCCAAAATATTATCCGCCATCATATAGAGTATCATCTCTTCTTTTGAGTTGTGTTGTTGCACCAAAATATTGAATGTCTCACAAACCCCAAGAGCCATATCTTTGTTCTGATTGGCAACCTCATCCCTCATACGACCAAGAGCTTGTTTCATCTGCTCATGCTCAAGTCTCATCACCATAGTCGGACCACAACTCATACCACTCTTCTCTTCAAACTCAGGAAACAACACCTCCTCTTCCATCTGGAAATGTCTCAAAAAATCAGCTGACATTTTCTCAAAAAGCTCTCCAGCCAATTTCCAATCACCGCCCACTATCGCATTTTCTGTATCCGCAAAAACCTCGTCACAACTCTTGTGATCCGCACCCAAAAATGTTTTTATGCTACCCATTATCTTTCCTTTTTATACAATTTTCGGAATTCTAGCTACATTGGAAAACTGTTTTGTTGACTTGAATCAATTTTTGACTCTTTTTTGGATAGAGTTCACAAAAAAGAAGAACCATTGAAAAATATATTTATAATTTTGCTACTCATCATCAACTGGCTATCAAGCTCATTTGCATATACGATTGATGATAAATTGTCATTTTTTGACCAAGAAAAAATAGATATGCGTCAAAAGATAGATACGGAGATGATTTCGATTATCGGATTTTATACCAAACTAGGAATCGTGGATACCAACGCCACCAAAAAGCTAGAGACTCTGAACATAATTCTCTCTGCAGATATAGGTATGCTGGCTGACGGGCGTATCGGGGAGTACAATAGCAAAACCAACTCTATGACACTCAACTCAAGCACACTTAGCAGTTTTAATGTACTCAGATTCAAGGACACACTTTCTCACGAGATGCTCCATCTGATTCAGTTTGCGAATAATGAATTCATCATCAAAGATGGAGTGAACAAACCAAAACTTTTTCGCCTAGAGGGTGAAGCACAGTTCTTTTCATACCTATATCTACTCAGTCGCAACATCCCACAAAAGGACTTGGAAGCAGAGGTAATCATCAGGAAAACACCTGCATACAAGGAAGCATTCAACTTTTATCTCAACGGATACAAAGATAGATGCTGGAAAATATATCTACAAAAATAGTAGACCCTTACATCTTCATGCACTGACGCCTCCTTTTAAACTTTTTGAGCATATAATCATTATTAGTTGATATTTGGAGGCAAAAATGAATCTGCAAAAACCTAGCAATCTAAGTGATGACTTTTGGGGAGGACTAGCCGCAATGCTAGTTGCATTGCCATCAGCTATAGCTTTTGGTGTTACGATATACGCTTCTGTCGGTAGTGCTTATGCCGCATATGGCGCTCTAGCTGGGATACTTGGAGCTACAGCTCTTGGTCTCATAACTCCATTGCTCGGTGGAACCAATAGATTAATAACAGCCCCTTGCGCACCTGCTGCTGCTGTTCTCTCCGCTTTTGCTATTGAAAAAGTATCGGCTGGAGTGCCTGCCGAAAGTGTTTTGATACTGCTTGTGCTTGTTGGGCTGGGAGCTGGTCTTATACAGGTTGGGTTTGGTTTTGCTAGACTGGGTGCTCTCATAAAATATATGCCATACCCTGTTGTCAGTGGCTATCTTAGTGGTGTTGGACTATATATTATCGCAGCACAAACTCCAAAACTTCTAGGCGCTCCAAAAGGCGTGCATTTCTGGGAATCAATTGGCTCTTTTGCGATGTGGAAATGGCAAGGTATCACTGTGGGGCTAGTAACAATGTTCATAATGGTTGTTGCGCCAAAGGTTACAAAAGCCGTTCCTGCAGCTATTTTGGGGCTTCTTGCTGGCGTTGTAGCATATTTTATTTTGGGCTATTTTGATGCTTCACTGCTTCAAATTAATGCCAACCCATACATAATCGGTCCACTCAACAGCGGTGAAAGTGGTGGTTTTTTGAGTGCTATGGAGCAACGATGGGAATCTATAAGCTCAATATCACTTTATGATGTGGCAGGCGTGCTAGTACCAGCCCTCACACTAGCAGCGCTTCTTTCTATCGATACACTCAAAACTTGCGTAGTATTGGACGCTTTGACACATACTAGGCACGATTCAAATAGAGAGCTACTAGGACAAGGTAGTGGAAACATAGTCTCATCCCTGATTGGTGGGATGCCTGGAGCTGGGCAGATGGGTGCAACCCTAGTCAATCTATCAAGCGGAGGATGTACAAAACTATCGTCCTGGCTAGAGGGACTGCTCTCACTTGTAGCGTTCTTGCTTCTAAGCTCTATCATAGCATGGGTGCCAGTTAGTGCTCTTGCTGGAATTTTGATTGTCGTTGGCTTTCGTATGATTGATAGGCATAGCGTAGAGTTCTTGAAATCACGCGATACTATATTCGACTTTGTCGTCGTGGCTGCAGTTGTTTTTGTAGCTTTGAATTTTAGTCTCATCATGGCTTCTGCCACTGGTATCGTTCTAGCTATATTGCTCTTCATAAAAGAGCAAATAGGCGGTAAAGTTATCCATAGACGCTCACTTTTGAACCAAATATCATCCAAACAAATTCGTACGACTGAAGATATGAGGATTTTGTCTGCAATAGGTGAGCAGGGTGTTTTGTATGAGCTACAGGGAAGCCTATTTTTTGGTACAGCCAACCAGCTTTATATCGGTATGGAAAAAGACCTAAAAAACAAAAAATATTTTATCGTAGATATGCAACGAGTACAATCAATCGACATCACTGCAACACACACACTGCAAATACTAGAAGACATCATCACTGACAACAAAGGTGTATTGATATTTAGCAGACTCACAAAGCATCTATCCTCTGGTGTTGATATGAATGAGTACTTCCATCATCTAGGACTGGTCAAATCGTCTAGCAAGGTCAAGATTGTAGACGATGTAGATGAGGCGATAGAATGGGTTGAAGATGAGCTACTAAAAACCATCGAAAGAGAAGATACCACAGAGTACAAATTGTCACTAAAAGACTTTGAACTATTCAAAGGCAGAAAAGATGATACACTGAACGCATTTGAGGAACAAGTCGAAAAAAGAAGTTATCAAAGTGGTGAGACAATCTTCAAAACTGGTGACAAAGGGGATGAGATATTCCTAATCAGAAAAGGTGCTGTTCGCATAATGCTTCCTCAACAAAACGGTTCACAATACCACCTCAGCACTTTTGGGCAAGGGAACTTTTTTGGCGAAATGGGCTTTTTGGATGGAGCAGAGAGGTCGGCACATGCTATAACAGCAAAAGACACGGATTTATATGTTCTATCCAGGGAAAAGTTTGACAATCTTTCAGCTGAGCACAAGAAAACATCTCTCCAGCTTTTAGAGGGTATCGCCGTTACGCTAGCAGTGAGACTAAGACACACAAATGCAGAGATTGTAGCGCTTGACTAGGCTATAATCTCTCCCACCAAGTCAGAGAGGTCGAGCTTCATCGTATCGAACACTCTCTTGGCGTCTGTTCGTTTTCCAAAATGCTCCATACATAAATCAATAAGCTCGTCAACACTATCGGCTTTTTGCATAAGCCCCTCATCTATGAGTAGCTTGTCGTAGTGGCTAACAAACGAACGAGTTGAAATCGTAGGTGTCCCAAAATATGTAGCCTCAGAGTTAAGCGTACCACCTCCGCCGATGAATAGGTCAGCAAATGCTAGTAGATGCTGGACTATCATCTTTTCTTTTAGCACAGTAGCAAACGGCAGCAGCTCCTGCAAAGGTTCTGGCTCATATCTAGGAATTGCGATAATATTTGCATCCAGCTTATCTTTTAGTATCTCCAACCCCTCATAGAGAATGGGATACTTTTTCATTACATAGCTCGCTTTATACTCTTCTTCTCTGACTATTATCGTTTTCTTTTTTGTATCAAGTCCATACTGTGTCAAAACATTGTTAAAATATCTTCTATCTGGTTTGAACTCTGCCAGCCACACAAGAACATCCAACAAGTTGTAATCAAAAATCTTATCTTTCTCCAGAGAAAACCTCTCAAAAATCTCACTTGGCACCATATATGGACGAAAAGCTTTGGCGGATAGCGGAAGTGTGAGTCGCGCTTGCGGTAGGGCTTTTTTGAAGTTCGCTGTACAATCAGATAGTGGAATATCATAGAAATTGTATATCGGGATAGCAAGCCCAAAAGCCACGCGGTTGGCATCGACAGAGCATAGACACACTAATTTTTCTACATTTTTCTCTCTGATAAACTCCATCAGAGCAAACTGTCTATCGATACTAGCTTTTAGCTTATCTTCTAGTTTTGCCCCACCAAACTCACCCACTGTATGAAACGCTATGTCATGAAGTCTTAAAAGCTCTATGATTTCCGTATAACCATAGCCTTCTCTAGCTGTAACCAAGACCTCTTTGCCTTTGATTTCAAGTAGTTTGATAATGTTTTTAAAAAACATTACAGATTTTGGGGTTACGAGGTCAAACCATATCATGGGCTAGATTATCCCTTTTTCTTTATACTCATCATACCACCACGGACGAAGAGGGATAACATCAGTTTCGCTGAATATATAACCAAACTTACCACCACTATAGTTTGCAAGCCCGACGGACGGAAGTTTTGGTTTATTCATCTGCATTTTTGTCGCACATGTGAAAAGACAATCTTTTTGGCACTCTTTGTTTGTGATTTTTTGCAGGACTGCTTTTGCATTTTCGGTCTCTATGATGTTATCGAGCCCACCGAAATCTTTGATGTTTCCGATTTTTAGATACGGCAACCACAATAGGCATGGGAATACATTTCCATAAGAGTCTATATCAATACTTCTCTGCCCCATATAACAATCAAAATCAATCTCAGCTCCATCAAAAAGCATCTTTTGCCACTCGTATTTATAGGCATATCTACCTTTGTCATAGCCTATATTTCTGAGCTGCTGGTCGATTATATTTCTCTCTTCAAGAGTGAAGAAGAAGTCATCTTTTTTGAACTCTTCGCCCGTTACATTGTCTTTTTTGTTTCTATATCTATCTGGATTGTATCTACCATAGCCGATATACAGACCAACGCCCATCTCTTTTGCAAAGTTATAAGCCCACTCTATCATATGGAGATTTTGTTTGAAGATAGTGAACTGAAATCTCAGCGCCACACCTTTGATTTTTTTTAGTCTCTCAATAGTCTCTATGCTTTTTTTGAATCCGTCTTTGTGTAGGCGAATCTTGGAATGCGTCTCTTCATCACCATCAAGCGAAATATCCAGCCTATAAATAGGTGCTTTTTTCATAGCATATTCTGCTATTTCTACATGTTTGTCTGGAAACCAACCAGTAATAGGCGTATCAATAATA
>CAZNYV010000107.1:0-7353 GCA_964577355.1 uncultured Campylobacteraceae bacterium | reverse complement strand
ATTTTATGAGCGGACTGAGCAAGATGATGTTTTCGTCCCAAACACAAGGTGTTGGACAGAATCAATCAGGCGGTCAAGATCCGTTTATGACTGATTTGCAGTCGTTATCTGACGCTCTAACATCTGGTGATTTGACAACAGCGCAAAGCATCTTTGATTCTATACAGTCTCACTCTCCACAAGGCTCAAAAAGCTCAACCAGTTCAACAAGTAGCACCAGCTCGACAGATACAACATCATCTGTCAGTAGTGGCGAAGACCAAAGAACAAAAGACTTT
Organism: uncultured Campylobacteraceae bacterium; assembly: GCA_964577355.1. Classification (GTDB taxonomy): domain Bacteria; phylum Campylobacterota; class Campylobacteria; order Campylobacterales; family UBA6016; genus CAZNYV01. Next base: position 7,075 of record CAZNYV010000107.1, on the reverse strand, counting down.
GCAGCGCTACAAGATGCTCTAACATCTGGTGATACGAGTGGTGCGAAAGATGCCTTGGCGACAATAATGAAGAATGCAAATCATGGACAAAACAACAATGGTTCATCGAGCGGACAAAATACCAGTTTGCAAAGCTTGACGAGTATGTTACTTCAGCAGCAATATTCTTCACTCAACTCTTCACAGTCGTATTTGGATAGCGCCGTGTGACAAGATATTCAATTTTATATGGTAGCTCAACCACTGTGTATGCCTAATTGCCTTCCAACGACTATTTAAGCGTAGTCGTTGGAAGGTCTGTTGCAACTCAGACTTATTGTTGCTTTGACTTCGTGCTGGTTATTTCCTCAAAAATTTCAATAGCGTATTGACCAAATCCTCATCTTGAGCACTTTCTGCGCTCAAAAATTGCTTTTTGCCATCCGCAAATAGAAGTGTGATATTGTAAGTATAGTTTGAAATCGAGACAATATTTCGTGATATTGCTAGGGTTTTGATGTGCATTTCATCGAGGAATCTGGCTGTAAACTCGTCTGGTTTGCCAAATCTATCATTCATCTCTTCTTCTACTTCATATATTTCAGCGGAGCTCTTGCAATTTGACAATCTACGATACAGCTCTAGCCTGATTCTATCCTCTGCGATATATTCTGGCGAGATGAAAGCAGAAATAGCCAGCTTCATCTCAAATGTCGCACTACTATCAGCAACCTGCCCGCTTAGCTCGTTGATAGCATCTTCTAGCATTCTCAAATATAGCGAGTAGCCTATGTTTTTGATATGTCCTGATTGGGCTTCTCCAATGATGTTCCCACCACCACGAATCTCCAAATCATGATAGGCAAGCGCGGCACCGCTTCCGAGGTATGAGTTGCTCTCAATCGCGACCAATCGTTTTTTTGCCTCTTCGGTGATGGAATCCACATCTTCGACAAAAAAGTACGCAAAGCCCTCTTTGCGCCCTCGCCCTACTCTTCCTCTGAGCTGGTGCAAATCCGCAATCCCAAAATGGTCAGCACCGTCGATAATGATAGTGTTTGCGTTTGGTAGATTCACTCCTGATTCTACTATGGAAGTTGATAGCAACAAATCAAACTTGGCATGTGCAAAATCTATCATAATCCGCTCTGTCTCGTCAGCACTGATTTGTGAGTGCAAGATCTCTATTCTAATCGTCGACATTATCGCTTTTAGCGAATCGCGCACCTCTTCGATGTCGGCTATGCGGTTGTGGATGTAAAATATCTGCCCACCTCGCCTAATCTCTCTAGCAATCGCCTCTTTGAGCACTTTTTCATCGTGTGCCTTGACAAACGACCTAACACCGATTCGCTCAGATGGTGGAGTTTTGATTTCACTTAGGCTCTTGACTCTTGAGAGTGCCATATTGAGGCTTCTTGGAATCGGTGTTGCTGACATGGATAGCAGATGAGCATTTGATGAGAGTTGCTTGAGCTTCTCTTTTTGTTTTACGCCAAACTTGTGCTCTTCGTCTACGATTACGAGAGCGACATCTTTTGCTTTGATTTCGAACAACGCGTGCGTGCCGATGGCAAGGTCAAAGTCTCCATTTTCTAGCAGTTTTAGTGTCTCTTTTTTCTCTTTTGGACTCACAAATCTATCCAGTCTAACCACACGAAAACCAAAAGCATCAAATCTCTCACGGAATGATTCATAGTGCTGATTTGACAATATCGCTGTAGGGGCTACGATGACAGTCTTGTATCCAGCAAGACCTACTGCATATCCAGCGTTCATCGCCACCTCTGTTTTGCCGAAACCAACATCCCCACTGAGAAGCCTATCCATCACTCGTCCGCTTGAAATGTCGGCAAATATATCGTGGACGGTTTTTTTCTGATCTTCTGTGTATTCAAATCCAGCAGACTTCGCAAATGCGGATAGTTTAGGGTCTTTGCAAGGTATTTTTATACCCTCTACCATCTCTCTTTTGGCGGCAAGAGAGACTATTTCATTTGCAATCTCAAAAAGCTTTGCCTTGACGCTTGCTTTTAATTTTGCAAACGAGCCTTTTCCTAGCCTATCCACAACAGGAATCGAGCCAGAATCATACACATACCTATCGACCAAAGATAGATTCTCCACTGGCAAGAAGAGTTTATCCTCACCTTGATATGCAATCTCCACAAAATCTTTAATAACACCTAGCGTTTTGACCTGTTTTAGCCCTTTGAAAACACCTATGCCGTAGTTTGCATGAACAACAAAATCGCCAATCTTGAGGTCATCGACTATGATATTTGTTTTTTTGAGTCGCTTTTTCTTCTCTTTTTTGTTGAGAGATATTATCAGCTCTTTGTCTGACATCAGATTGACAATCAAATCCGCAAAAACAATGGAGCAATTTGAAAAATCACACTCGGCACTTTTGAGGACTACCTCGTTTTTGGCTATTACTGTTATTTTTTTGCTTGAATGAAACTCTAACGCTTCTTTGATGTTTATGATATTGTGGGGTTTGTATGCTTTTGCCCTCGGGAGTGTGGGCATATTTTCAAATAATGCTTTTGGCACAAGCCCATTTGACTCTTCATAATATTCGTTTAGCTCTACTTCATCTATACCTATCGCTACTGGGGTTAGTTTTTCTAGGTAGTTTATTTTGCCATCTATCAGCCATAGTCCGAGCGAATTTGCACTTCCATAAAATGCGTCAAAGTCACTATTTTTGGCTTTTGCTGAAATCTCCTCAAACTCATCCGAGCTCATAGCCAAAAAGCTAGGCAGTATCACTACTCTCTCTAGCTCCTCTTTTTGGCTTCTCTGCGATGATGTTTCAAAAAAACGAATAGACTCGACATCATCATCAAAAAGTGATATTCGAATCGGATTTTCGTGGTTGGGAGGGTAAATATCGATGATGTCACCACGAAACGACGCCTCTCCAGCACTCTCGACTATATCCACGAACTCATATCCCCAGCCAAACAGCTTGTCTTTTAGCACTTCTGGGCGTATCTTGTCAGCAAAAAGTATCTCAAATGAGTCAAATCTATCGCTATCTGGTAGATATTTTGAAATAGTTCTAAAAGGTGAAATTAGTAGTTTTTGAGAGTCTGTGGAACTAAAGTATTGGCTCAATACGAAAAATATGTCGCGGAGTTCATCTTGATAGCTTCTGAGGTCTTCACCAAATCTAGCTCGAAAATCTGGTAACACAAACGGCAATTTACCACATAACGATGCAACATCGCAAAGAGCAGAGGCTGTTACATCATCATTACAAACAAAGAGAGAGTTTTTTGTATTTCCTTTTGTGCGAAGGTATTCTAAGAAATCAGACTGCAAACCGCTAGTCGTCCTTTGATGCTAGTTCTGGTTTTTTCATTGTTGTTTTACCTTCAATCATACCGCCAGCCTCGACAACTAGTGTTCCGACATTGAGCTCACCTTCAACAAGCCCACCATCAAGTATCTCACAAGTTCCGCAGTTTATAACACCTTTGGCTTTGCCACTTACTATTAGTTTGTCTATTTTGAAAGTACCCTCTATGCAACCTTCTTTACCAATCGTAACTGTGGTGTTCGATTCTATAGTACCCTCGACTTTTCCATCTACAAAAAGTCTATTTTCTACTTTTATATCACCTTTGACAACGGTTTCTTTTGCCACAACCGATGCTAAAGATTGTTCACCTACCACTTTGTCGCTTCCAGTAAAGATGCCCATTTGATACTCCTTTCTTGTTCGAATATATTATGATAATTTTTTGCGTTCCACTCCAAAAATGGCTTTGGATTTAGTGGTTTGTCAAAATATCTAACCTCATAGTGCAGATGCGGACCGTCACTCAATCCACTTTGCCCACTTTTTGCGATAATCTGTCCCTTACCAACATAATCTCCCTGCTTGACAGTAAAAGCTGAGAGGTGACCATAAACAGTCCGAAATCCGTATGCATGCTGAACTACTAGCATATTACCATAACCGCCAAAAAACTTTGCAAATTCTACTATGCCGTCTGCAGTTGAGCGAATATTTGTTCCATATTCAGCTCTCAAGTCCACGCCTTCGTGAAAAATACTTCTATGTAGGACAGGGTGATTTCTGGAGCCAAACTCGCTAGTAATGCCTGTAAACGGGCAAGGATAGCCACTCGGTGCATTTCTTAGCGTCATTAGTTTTTGCTCTATAGTTACTTTTGAGAGGTCGATTTTGCACTTATCTCCATTTGCCGCATTTTTGTTATTTACAGTTTGTTCGAAATCTTTTATTTTTTGTTTCTCTTCAAGAGAGCCAGATAGGATGTTTTTTAGTTCATCATTTTCATTTTGTACATTTTTGTAAGCGTCTTGCATATTGCCCAAAAAGCCAGTTAGCTCTGAAATACTGCTGGCTGAATAGATAATAATACCAGTCCCGATGAAGAAAAATGAGCCCAAAAATATAGCTAGACCTAAATATATTTTTTTTGCCACCCTGCCCAGAGAGAGGCTTTTTGAGAATTTTGGAGTAGAAAGCGTTATTACGACACCGTGAGAATGGTCGCTTCGTTTTGGGTTTGCACTTGGTTCATAGATGTGTATATCTTCACCGTGATGGTTCTTGACGATTTGCTTTGAAAGTTTTGATTCTCGCTTTGTGAACTTCACCTTTGAAATAAACGCGATTACATTTCTTCTGGTGTTCATCATTTTTGGAGTTCTGCAATCCCAATAAATTTTTGCGCAACAGCAAATGAACCAAATACAAGATACTCTTTCGATGGTTGAATATCCGTAAAAGTAGTAAAAGCAAAATTATTCTGATTCAAAAAACTCTCCAGCTTGTTTCTGTCAATTATTCGTTCATTATCAATATCTATTATTTCAACCTCTGCAATATTGTCCTTCAAAATCATCAATGAGCTTTGATAATCTTTGTCATACATTGAGTTGAATACTAATTGTACTTTTTTATTATTAAGCTCGTCCTTTATGGCTCTTGCACATGCAGGGTTGTGACCTACATCTATCGTTACATTTGGCATAATCTTTTCAAATCTACCGCGAGGCTTTGCGTTTGGCATGCTCTTGACACAAGGCTTAAAACCAAGGTATTTGAAAGCAGACATCGCTAGCTGCATATTGATACACAAGAAGCTAGCAAATCCGTTCTGCCTACAAGTAAATAGGCATAGCTCTCTCTCATCTTCGGATAGCAGTTCGTCAGCCTTGAGAAGTTTGCATTGTCTGTCGTTAGCAAGTTTGATAGCAATATCTGTCACGACTTGAGTGTTTTTGTTGATAATGGTATCACAACCAATTGCTTCCAACTTCGTTTTTGCTATTTTATCGAGTGTATCACCAAGCAAATCAGCATGGTCTATATCGATTTGAGTAACCAATAGTAGCTCTTTTGGAAAAACTGTAGTCGCATCAAACTCGCCACCAAGTCCAGCCTCTAGTATCAAATAGTCGCATCTGCTGGATAAAAACGAGTATGAAATCAGTGATGAGTATTCAAAAAAACTAATAGCCTCAGACATATCAGTACCGAGTATCGAGAGGAGTTTTGTATGTTCGAGCTGCAGCTCCTCATCAGAAATATGATTGTAGTTTAGGGTGATTCTTTCGTTAAATCTAAAGAGATGGGGTGAGCTGAAAACACCAACGGTTTTGCCAGCAGACAGTAACATTTGCGATAGAAAAGAGGCGGTTGAGCCTTTTCCGTTCGTACCTATAACCTGAATGGTTTTGAGTGGTTTTTGAAAGTTATGTGCAATCTTGGCATAAATATTGCGAAATCTATCTGGATCAAAGGCTTTATACTCGACGCCTTTGCTAGCTAAAAATTTATCCAAAAAGAGGCTCGACTCTATTTCTACCGCCATTTTTTGCAGCATATAGCCTGTCGTCAGAGAGCTTTATCATATCTTTGAGGGTTTTTGCTTCGTTTCTATTGGCAACACCAGCACTTATAGTTACTGGAATACGCGCCTCTTTGTATACGAACTTGGTATTTTCTACTGAGCTTCTGATTTTGTTGGCAAACTGCGCCCCCTCTTCTAGGCTACTCTTGAGTAGTATAGCAATAAACTCCTCTCCACCCCATCTACCGATGATGTCTATGTCTCTGGAGTATTTTTTTAGTATCAGAGCAAAAGATGCCAAAACAGTGTCACCTGCTATATGCCCGAACTGGTCATTTACTTTTTTGAAGTAGTCAATGTCAAAAAAGACTACAGAGTAATCATCGCCAAATCGTTTGTAGTACTCCTCAAGTCTCGCCATCTCTTCATCCAAGCTTTTGCGGTTTGAGATTTTGGTTAGTCCATCAATTGCGGCTTCTTCTTTTACATTTTCTAGCTCTTTTTCTAGTGATGATATTTTTTGTTTTAGCGCATCAACCTGTGCCATCTCTTTTGAGCTGTCTGCAATACCGTGCAACTCAACATCTATGGCATCCACAAGAGTCATAAGCTTGGCTTTTACACCGTCAAAATTGTCGCTGGCGTTCATATCTTTGATTATGCTTTTAACAAGAGTGATTTTTTTTACACTAGCTTGACTGCTTTGCGTAACTGAGAGGAGTTTTTTTGAAAAAATCTCTATTACCTTGTCTATTTCTACTAGCTTGGCTTTCACATCCTTGTTGTCCAGGAATATTCTTTTTGAGATAAGCGCTTTTATATCTTTTTGGACTTTTCTCTGTTTGATTAGGCTTGGATTTGCAACCAATTTTGATGCAAACTCTTTTAGTTCATCGTCCATGGTTTTTGCAATAGACGGTTTGAGTGCATCAGATAATAAAAGTGCTAGCTCCTCTGTGCTAAACTCCAGTTTGTCAAAGCAGGTCAATACATCATCCACAACAAGGTCAAAAGAGCTTTTTCTGACCACACAGTGTTTACTCAATGCATCCAAAAAACTATCTGAGTAGTTTGTAGAGAATTCGTCCCATTTCTGTTTTAGGTTGCTTAGTGATTCGAGGTTTTTGTAGTTTACAACCCTGTCGATTGTTGTTTTGGCTAGATTTGTGGCGTCTTTGTTTTTGAGCAGAGTCACTGCTTTTAATATTTTTGTGATATGTTACAGCTGTGTCTGCTAAAAAGCGTAGCTCTCTGCAGGATTC
>CAZNYV010000106.1:0-7493 GCA_964577355.1 uncultured Campylobacteraceae bacterium | reverse complement strand
GCAAAATGGTCGAGGTTACATTTGATAGCTCAAAGCTGACATTTGTGGATTTTTTGCGAGGGTTTCGAACCAAAAGCTTTGATATTATACCGACCACGCTCAGCGCGCCGAATGTGCTTCGTCAAAATATATCAAGTTTTATTGCCAACCAACACGATGACGAGAGATTGCAAAAGCTTTTTGTATCGCTGTTTTTTGAAACAAGACTCCCAGATGAGCTTCAAAACAAGATAAACGAGTTCGGACTATCGGCCGTTATGAGCCTCAGCGGACTCAATCTCACACTTTTGGTTGGACTTATTTTTCTACTTCTCACGCCACCATATAGATTTTTCCAAGACAGATATTTCCCTTACCGTGACCGCAAGTTTGACATTCTGGTTTTTGCGCTTATTATGATGGTTTTTTACGCCTATTTGGCAGACTTTTCCAAGCCATTTGTTCGAGCACTTGTAATGGCAATTATAGCTTTTGGCTTGGTGCTACGAGGTTACAAAGTGCTAAATGTCCAAACGCTACTTCTCACCATTATTACAATCGTAGCATTTTCTCCTCGTTCACTCTTTTCTATCGGACTTTGGCTCTCCATAGCTGGGGTATACTATATATTTCTATTTTTGCACCATACAAAGGGGTTGAAAGTATGGCAAAGCTACATATTGCTCGGAATTTTTGTCTTTTTGACGATGAATATTATAGCTAGGCATCTTTTTCCAATGTTCACACTAGCTCAGTTGACAAGCCCTGTCACTTCGATATTATTTGACTATTTTTATCCAGTAGAGGTTGTTTTGCATCTATTTTCGTTGGGATGGCTATTTGATGGGGTACTTTTGAATGGACTTGAACAGAGCTCAAACAGGATTGATTTGCCGAGTGTTGATTGGTTTTTCTATGGTTTTTCTGCGCTTAGTTTGGCAGCATATTGGAAACGAGAGCTTTTTTTATTTTGTGCTCTCGTTGCTTTGATTTTTACTGTTGTATCAGCCGTTATCGCTGTTCAGGCGGTATATATTTAGGGATACGGTATCCAATACCTCTAAATGTCTCGATAAACTCTTCACTAGTAGCCTCTCTGATTCGCTTGATAAGAGATCTGATAGTGATGTCAGACATATCATAGTCATCCCAAATCAGCATTTTCATATCTTCAAAGCTAACTATTCTGTCTAGGTTTTCTACCAAAATACCTATTAGTTTGTTTTGAGTTTTTGTCATTCTGTGAATAGTGCCTTTTTTGAGCAACAAGCTTCTCTTCATATCAAAATCGTACTCTGGATTGATTTTTACCATCAAGCCATCACTTACTTTTTTGAGTTTTTCCATTCTAATCTCTAGCTCTCTGAGGTTGAATGGTTTTTTGAGATAATCACTACAGCCAAGCGCATACGCTTTTTCTATGCTCTCTATATCAATAGCCGCTGAAATGATAATTACTGGCGTGTGCTTGTCTGTTTTTCTGATTCGTCTGAGGATGTCTAGTCCTGATATATCTGGTACATTGATGTCCAGAATATACATATCATAGTCTTTGTTTTTTATAGAATTTCTGGCTTCTTTACCATTTTTGAATGAATCTACTTCGATGTTTTTACTCGCCAAAAATAGCTTCATCGAAGACAGAAGCATAAATTCGTCTTCTAGCAATAAAACTTTCATTTTTTGTCACCTTTGTGTTGTAATTTTTGATTTTTGAAACTATAGCAGAAAATAGTACCCGTTTTTGCTGAAGAAATCAAGTTTATTCCAATATTTTGACTTTTACAAATATCATAAACCAAATTTAAGCCTATTCCGTATCCGCCTTTTACATTGTCTTCCCTATGAAAACGGTTAAAAATAGCCTTTTTGTCTTTTATCACCCTGCCAAGATTTGAAAATCTAAGCTCCAGCGTATCATCCGACAACTCGATATTTACATCAATAATAGTCCCAACATTGGCATACTTTATAGCATTTGAAATGTTGTTATCCACCAAGCGTTGCAGTTTAATCTCTGCAATATCATACATAAAACTATCCACGCTGGACGAGAAATGCAACTTTAGCTCGTTTGCAACAGCGATACTATCGAAGTACTCACACCTCCACCTCACAAAATCTACCAAATCCATTTGGGAGGTTTTCATATCAACCTTGTCCAGCTGCACATGATAAGACAAGTCCTCATAACTGTTTTGAATAACCTTACAAGCCGCTTCGATGGAATCCAAAAACTTGATGTCGCCATATTTCATACGAATAAGGTCTTTGTTCGTGATAATAATACTTAGTGGTGTATGTATCTCATGTATGGCATCTTTTATAAATTTGTTTTGAAGCTCAATAGTCGTAACCAACTCTTTTTCAGATTTTGCTAGTTTTGTTCTTGTAGCTTCTAGCTCACTTTTTAGGGCTTTAATTTTTTCTAAATCAGTCATTAGATTTCCTCTTATCTATCAAATGATATTTCAATAGCGGTTCCATTGCCATTATTGTGAGCCGACACGGTACCACCAAAACTGTCTTTGATAATCATTTTGACCATATAAAGCCCGATACCAGTGCCTTTATCCTCGCTTTTGGTCGTAAAATATATATCAAACACCTTCTCTAGTATCTCGCTCGGAATTCCACCTGCTTCATCTATAAAAGAGATTTTTGTGTGTCGGTCATCTTGGCTCAGTTTTATTCTGATAACTTGCTCTATTCGCTCAAAAGGGTCAATACTGGATTGCTTTTCCACTATCGCGTCTATTGAATTTTTGATGACATTTAGAGCCACCTGCTCGAACTCATTTTTGTATCCATACAGCTCAAAACTATCGTTCTCGTCGAACTCAAGCTCGACAGATATGGAGTTTTGTTTGAGCGCATATGACAAAAGAGCAACCGTATCATTGATGGCAGAGACAATATCAAACACCGCCCTAGTTTTGCTAGGTTTGAAAAACTGACTAAAGTCCCGTAAAGTCTTGCTCATATATGTTATCTGCTGTTTGAGCGACTCTGAACTTCTGATGGCATTTGATTCGGTTAGCTCCTGAATTCTTAGCTCACTCGCCAACATAGACATGATGCTAAGCGGTTGGCTCCACTGATGAGCGATGATACTGAGCATCTCCCCTACTGTAGCCATTTTGCTCTGCTGGACTAGCATTCGCTCTTTTTCCATTCGTTTTTGAGTCTCAACCTCTACTCTCTGCGCCAACGCATCATTTAATCCCTGTAGCTGGGCAGTTTTTTCGTCCACTAGAGCTTGGAGGTTGTTTCTGTAATACTCAATAGTCATGATGTCACAATATGACCTAAGAGCCACGGTTATGGCATTTCGTAGATGTTCTTCTGTGAGCTCGGATTTGATTTTGTAGTCGTTTATCTCGTAGTTCTCTACTATTTCACTCTCTGGAAACTCGCCTGGCTGCCCAGTCCTGATGATGATTCTAGTCAGATAGTTGTCCATATCGTCTCTGAGATAGCGAACAACATCTAGTCCTGCATCATCCCTCTCCATCACGACATCAAGCAAAATAACAGCAATATCCTGAGTCTGACTCAGCACATCTATCGCCTCTCCAGCACTATCAGCGAATAAAAATTCGAGTTCCCGCCCATCGAATTCATAATCACCCAATACTAGCTTCGTCACCGCAATTACATCTGGCTCGTCATCTACGACCAAAATCTTCCATGTTTTGTTGCTTATCAACCGATAATCAGACCTCATATACCACCCCAAAATAGCTTGATGATTGATGAATTTTTGTGGTTAATTTGGAAAAGTTGGCGTGGTAAAAAAGAAAAACCCACGCCTCGAATTTTTATGGTATCGGTAATGACCTAGATGCTTTAAATACACCAGCGCCAACATAGTTTGTGGTTACAGTACTAAGACCACCAGCCCATTGTCCACCAACACTATTTGCTACAGGACCATAGAATTTACCGTTAGCGGTCAAACTGTTGAGCGTAGTAGCTGTACTATTAGCAAAAGAGCTTGAGGTAGATGTAAATGCATTGCCTGTAATTGACGAAACACTTGGCGTTGGAGCAGATGCACTAACACCAATACCACTAACAGTATTAAAAGCAAAGTTGTTTACAGCAATTGGTGTAGCAGAGCCAAACTTCACAGTCAGGTTTATGTTATTCGTAGAATCCAGCTTGATTGCATCAATAGCACCAGTAGATACATTTGTGATATTGCCCAAAATATTGCCATTATATTTAGCCTCAGCATACGCACTTTTGAGAGCAGTTATCACTGCACTTGGAGTCTCAAATCCAGCTACCCAATATCCGCCACCATAACTAGTAGGTGTAGAGGTGGACTCTCTAGCTAACCAGTATCCCCAAGAGCTATAATCGTCCATATAGGCAGCGCTAGCAGTAGGACTGCCACTGGTTATATAGTCTGGCAATGTCGCTATTGCCAAATCATATGTTTTTGTTCCAAGCGCCACACTCTTGATAATCATCGCTTGCAAATCTTCTTTGAGATATGTAGAGCCACCGTTTGTATAGTTAACATTGTCTAGCGTTTTGCTAATACTAGTCCAGCTCGCCATAGGAGCACCAGTGGCATCCAAGAATGTATCTTTTGCCGCCGCAAATATGCCACCTTGAGTATTAAAAGTAGAGATTGCTCCACTAACAAGCTTACTGGTTATATTTGTACCGTCAGTATCAACCATCCCACCACTCAAAAACCCTGTCATCACGGTAGAAGAGATACCAGCTCTAGCTGTCGCCGTACTACTATCTGTAGATGGATTATAAGTACCTGATACAGAAGCATAGGTGTTATCGGCATATGAAATCAATTTATCGTTTGCGGGAGACGCTTTTACATCCTGCACAACAAATAGGCTTGTTGCATCCCCTCCAGCCGTAGTCGCACTACCCTCCTCGGCTATCTTCGCCGCTACACCCACACTCTGCACGCCGTTTGTCGTGATGTCATGAAGCAAAAAGGAGTAGTAGTCATATTTTGTGACGCTCATCTCGTTAGATATTGCCGATACCAGTCCGCTTGTGAGTGTGATAGTACCGTTAGTTGTGCCGCTTATACCACTTATGGTGTACTTTGTATTGTTTATCACAATAGTATCACCAATGGAAAACCCTGTCGTATCGTCCACAGTTATACTAGTAGTGCCACTAGCATAACCGTCTACATTATATATCGCCGTTTTTAGATTATAAATACTCGTATCTATACCACCATTAAAGGTAGAGATTTTTTGTGAATTAGCGTCAAACATATAAGCACTATTTGCACTACCGCTAGTACCGACATATGTGATACCGCTCAGCATATCAAAGGATATAGCTATACCTTTGTTTTGTGTAGAGCTAGTATCAATCCGTCCCACTACAACACCACCAGAAGGTAACACGGTAGGTGTCTGAGCATAAACATCAATACTATTTCCATTTGTCAAAGATATAGGTTTGTCAAGAAAAATCGCATTTGTAGCGGTATCCATGACTGTGTATGTAATGCCATTATATGTAAAAACACTGTCCAATCCAAGTCCGCTACCGCTTGGTAATGTCAATGCATCATCCCGCCCACTAAAAGCTGTTACACCAGTGATTGTTGAGATATGAATAGCTTGTCCCACACTATCCAGATGCGAACTCATAAAGGAGTTTTGAGTGCTCATATTGGTGTTTTGATATTTGACGAACATCGCACCCGTAGCATCATTGTACCATCCAGAATTGCTCTGTGCGTAATCCGGCAAATCAGCATAAACATAGACTTTGCCAGCAGTCATTTTGGATATATCACTAGAATATGAAGCTGCAGCTGTTAGCTTGGAGTATGAACTGTCGCTGAAATAAGCGTCATAAAAAGAATTGCCCAGATTTAGTCCTATATTGGCAGTCAAGAGATTGCCATAGCCGAAACCATACGACAATATAGAATTATTACCAAATGCTACTGTACTCGTATGGTCATCAGCGCCAACTGTTCCACTCATATAGTTTCCATAATAATCATGCATCCCATAATAAAAATCCAAAGGCAAATTTGTGACAGGGTCTATGATTTTGCCGTTTCTACTATCACTTACGATATTGCCACTAGAGTCAGTTTTGTTGAATACAAATATATTTTGGTAATAGTCCCAGTCCATAGCGTAGCTTCCAAATTCGGAATCATAGTAACTCGCATTTACCAACATCTCATACTTCAGACTGCGTTCATATACATTCTGATAACTCCCATCAGGCACTACAAATCTCATATAGCCTCCCTTGTTAAGGTCGCTATTTGTATTGTTGACACTTGTTACACCTGCTTCATCCCAAGTCATAAAAAACGGCACGAAGTTTTTGCTGGACACTTTGACCGCATCAGTTATGGGTATGCCAGTATAAACAGAAGCCGTTCCAGAGTAGTCACTGTTCGTAGAGTCATAAGCAAAATACCATTTACCTCCGTCGCTGAGCTGTCCATATTTTGGTAGGTTTTGTGTAGGCGTACCGCTATCTGGATAGATGTATAGTTGGCTACCTGCAAGTGCCGTACTTATAACACTGCCATAAGTTGGGTCATTATAATAATTCTTCAAATCACTGAACAAAATAGCATACCTATTACTATAACCATAAGTCTCCACCCACTCGTTTAGAAGCGAATTAGTTGCATCACCCATCACATGATACCAAGCAGCATATTCGTTGTTAAAATCCAGCTCTATCTTGTATACACTAGATAAATCATTATTGCTATCCATTAGCTTATATACACCGTTTATCCTAGTTACGAGGTCGGCAAATGTATCCGCCTTCATCGCATAAGGATTAAGGTCATTCTCAGTGTGCAGAGCTTGGAGTTTAGTGTCGGATGAGAGTGTGATATTTTCCAACAAAACAGTTTTGGCTCCGCTAGGATTTGCAATCTGGGATTGGAGATATATGTTTTGTAGATTGATGGCGACTTTGGTATTGCTAATATCAAATGAATATGTATTTGGAGTAGTTACACCAAAATACTCCATGTACATAATACTCTTACTCAAAGGCACATATGCTGGCACATTACTTATCGTATTCGGACTTGGGATATAAGTACCATCAGCATTATAATACCCCCCAATCGCACCTGATACTGTCTGGTAGTTAACAAACATCGTTTCGCCATTATTTGACAGCCAGAAATTAAAAGACAAAGCAGTATTAACAGGGTCTAATACAAACTTGGATGCAGTCAGTGTAGTAGCAGTCCCATTTAGAGTAATACTAGCCGTATCACCTATTGACGCGCTAGATAGAGCGGTCATTATTGTTTCTGTAGTGTAAGCAGCATTGTTAATCGCACTGTTTTGATTTGCATTATTTACCGCTGTCGCCACATTATTTGCCGTATTTTGAGCATTATTAACAGTGTTTGAGATAGCCCCAGTATCTACAGTAGGAGTGTTGACTACTGGAGTTGGTGTTGCACTAGCTGTAGTGGTAGTATTGGTTGTACTTGTGGTACTAGCTGTACTTGTTGATGA
>CAZNYV010000105.1:0-7543 GCA_964577355.1 uncultured Campylobacteraceae bacterium | reverse complement strand
TACTGATCTTGACCTTGCAAAATCTGATTTTATAACACTAACAGCTCAGATTGAGGAGATAAAAGATGCCCTCAAATAAAAAAACTGCATATTTTGCAGAGGCGGAGAGGCTATTTATAGTCGAAAACTACACACTAGAAGACATAGCCAATAAACTACCAGTGACCACTAGAACACTTATAGATTGGAAAAAAGAAGGTGACTGGGATCGCAAGCGAAGAGAGCTTGCCAAACAAAAAGAGGCTTTCCATGTTGAGCTATATGAGTTCTCTCGGATACTTCTAAGAAAAGTCAGGACGGATATGGAGGCTGGCAAAGACGCATCAAGCGGACAGCTGTATGCGCTCACAAATCTGCTGGGCATAGTTGGAAAAGTCAAAGATTATGAAGACAAAACGGCAGCAGAAAAACCAAAAGATTCTACTAGTCAAGCAGACAAAAAAACAAAACTAGAGCAAGTCATAAGCGAGATTTTGGGTGTCTAGAAATAAGTATTTTTTACCATACCAAATCAAATGGCTAAAAGATAAGTCACCTATTAAACTATGGGAAAAATCAAGACGTATCGGTGCTACTTATGTGCAAGCCTATGAGGATGTTGAGGATTGCATAAAAGGCAGAGTGCCTGCCGTGTGGTTTAGCTCATCTGATGATAGTGCTGCCAAAGAATACATCGACTATTGCAAAATGTGGGCTGGTATTTTTAACGCAGCTTTTGAAGAGATAGAAGAGGTAATAGAAAAAACAAGCACGCATGAGGTGCGCTTCAAAAACGGCTCCAAGATAACAGCTGGTTCATCAAATCCAAAATTCTTTAGGTCTAAAGGTGGCAAGGTTGTACTAGACGAGTTTGCATTTCACGAAGATGCTATCAATCTTTGGAAAGCCGCTATGGCATGCGCTAAGATTTGGGGTCATCCGATACGAATACTCTCTACGCACAACGGTAAAACTTCTAAATTTTTTAAATTTATCGAGGGTATTGCTAAAGGTATTCTGAACTGGAGCCATCATAAGGTTGACATCTATGATGCCATCGGCGATGGACTGCTGGACAAAATAAAAGGCAAAACAACTTCTTTGCAGGAACAAAAAGAATGGCTCTCAGAGCTTAGGGCTGATAGCGGTAACGAAGAGACCTTCAAGGAAGAGTTTTGCTGTATCGCAGTTGATGAAGCTACCGCATTCCTCACCTATGACCTTATCCGTTCATGCGAGAGTGAGATATTCAAAAAAGATAAACAAAAAGGCACTCACAAAGGCAAGGCATGGGAGATAACAACATACTCACACCCAACACTTAGTATCTCAAATGCCAAAAATCTATATCTAGGTAAGGATGTCGCCAGACGCAAACACCTTAGTGTTATTTGGATAGCCGAAAAGAGAGGTGAAGTCCTAGTCACCCTAAAAGTAATAGTCCTGCAAAACTGTCCATTTGCCAAGCAAGAAGAAGTTCTCTACGGTTTGTTAGCCCTACCAAATCTAGTCCGTGCATGTATAGATGCTACTGGAATTGGTGAACAGTTGAGCGAACGAGCGCAGGAACGATACGGCTCTTACAAGGTTGAAGCAGTCCACTTTAATGCATCCAGCAAACCAGCCATAATGTTTGGACTATTGGAATCAATGGAAAACACCACTATCACTATTCCCAACGAAGAAGTGTTTAGAGAAGACTTCCACTCCCTCAAAAAAATAACAGGAGTCAACAATCAAATCCGTTTTGATTCGGAAGGCTCTGATGCGCACTCAGATAGAGCAATAGCATGTGCGCTTTGTGCTGAAGCCAGCAGAACCTCAAATGCTGAAGTCTGGGTAGCCACAAGAAAAAAACAAAACAGGCAAGACGATGGCTATTAAAGAGCTTTTATGTGCCCTTGGTCACAAAGATACCAAAAAACAAAGAAAATCGATTGTAGACAATTTTAACGCTAATTTAACGCTATATATAGGGGACTACTAAAATGCCAAAAGGAATCTGGACGAGTGAAAATAATTTCAAAGAGTTTGATAAGGGTACGCTAGGGTTTGATTTTGCTACTATGCAAAACTCTCAGATGAGTGTGCTATCTCTACTTAATACATTGCCTGACCCTGACCCAGTACTAACCAAAATGGGCAAAGGAGTTAGCGCATACAAAGAGATAATGAGCGACACAAGACTGGGCGCAGCTTTGCTTCAGAGACTTTCTCTCACCAAAAGCCTCTCGCCATACATAGAGACTGACAATGAGAAGACAAAAACCTTTTGGAATACCTATCTAAAAAGCATAAATCTTAGCATCCTTATAAAAGATATTTTTGATGCAGTGCTATACGGTTATAGCGTCATAGAGCTGAACTGGGAAACCAAAGACGGCTATCTACTGCCTACTAAATTGGTTCAAAAGCCACAAGAGTGGTTTAGATTTGATATTGATGGCAATGCTAAGTTTTTGACAAAAGGCAACATGCAGGGTGTAGATTTACCGCTCAACAAATTTCTAATCACTCAAAATAATCCATCATACACCAATCCATACGGTGAAAAACTCCTAAGCAAAGTGTTTTGGTATGTAATATTCCGCAAGAATGGCTGGAAGTTCTTTATGAAGTTTGGCGAGAAGTATGGCATGCCTTGGGCTATCGGCAAAATGCCAAGGGGCACAACTCAACAAAAGGCAAATGAGCTTCTAAGCAGTCTCGAAGATATGGTTGCTGACGCTGTAGGTGTTATACCTGACGACTCTAGTGTTGAGCTTTTAACAGTTCAGGGCAAGAACGGCGAAGGACTATATAAAACCATGATTGAAATGCTAGGCGAAGAGATTAGTATCGCAGTATGTGGTCAGAATCTCACAAGCCAAGTCAAAGGAGGCTCTTTTGCTGCTGCCAAGACGCACCTAGATGTGCTTGCTGTCATAGGTGATGATGATAAAAAACTAGTTGAGAGCTCGTTAAATAAACTTATTAGGATAATTTGTGAGGTCAACGCTCTAACAGATATACCTACCATATATCTTATGGCTGATGATGAAATAGATAATACCCTCTCAGAGAGAGATGAGAGACTATCAAAAATGGGTGTTAAATTCACCAAGGAGTATTTTGTCAAGCAGTACGGCTTTGCTGATGATGAGATAGATATTGAGCAACCAACCGTAGCATCTGGAGCGCCGTCATCACCAACAAGTTTTAGTGAATCAACCACCAAAGACCCATTGGAATCTGCTCAAAACAGTATTGATACTGGCGTAGAATCAATTGATACTGCAAAAAGCAATACAGCTATGAATGGACTCCTAAAACCAGTGCTGGACATCATAAAAAACAGTGCCACACATGAGGAGGCACTTGATAAGCTTGCTTCAAGCTATGCAGATATGGACGATGATGCGCTTATTAGCATATTAGAGCGAGGCATATTCGCCTCAGAGGCTATCGGTAGACTGTATGCCTAACAAAGCGTTTGTTGATTTCAATCTTCCATTTGATGAGGCTATTGCTTATTTTGAGAATAAATCGCTACAAACATCGTGGCGCTGGGATGAGCTAACAGAAAGCGCGCACGCAACGGCTTTTACTGTAGCAAAAGGTGCGAGATTGGATGTTATACAGACGGCTTACGATGTGCTACTTCAAAGCCTCAAAAACGGTGAAAGCTATAAGGATTTTGAAAAAAATGTTACTCCTAAACTCACTCAGCTCGGCTGGATTGGCAAGCCTATTCTAGGGGATGAACAAGGTGGCGCAGCGGTAGAGCTCGGCACACCTAGGCGACTCAAACTTATATACCAAGCAAATATGCAAAGCTCATATATGGCTGGTAGATATGTTCAGGCTATACAAAATGTCAAAAACCGTCCATATTGGCAATATTGGGCAAAAATGGATGGCAAAACTAGACCAGCTCATGCTGCTCTTCATGGCAAGATTTTTAGATATGACGACCCTTTTTGGCAACATTTTTACCCACCAAATGGTTACAACTGTAGGTGTACGGTTAGATTTCTCAGTCAGGATGATGTTGATAGATTGGGGCTGGCAGTTTCAAGCAGTGAAGGTTCTATGGGCTCAGCTGATGTTCTAGTCTCTAGTGCTACTGGGGAGATACGACAAGTTGCCACATATACATTCAAAGATGATAGTGGCAAGCAGTGGACGGTGAGTCCAGATGTCGGCTGGAATGGAAATGTTGGTAAGGATTATTTAGAAAGTCTACAGACACTTCAGTACCAAAAAGCGCAAAAGCTTGGCGATAGAAGTGTATTTACACAGACTCTTGACGACATATCCAAAAACCTGTCACGCAAACAATATGAGGGGTTTGTAAATAAAGCTTATCCGATAGCCAAAGAGATAGTAGATACAAGAGCTAACTATCAGCTAACAGCAAATCTACACAAAGAGCTAAACGCCATTCCTCAAGTCGTAGTCGGTGCAGTAGATTTGGAGGTCTATGATTTTTTAGTGAGCAAAGAACTAACACCACAAGTACCGCACATAGCAATAGATGCTCAAACCCTATATCACATGATAAGACCTGCGAAATCATCAAGGGGTGCAGCTCTAAGCCAAGACGAAATACTCGCATTTTTTGAAAAGCTACAGGATAAAAATACGGTCGTACTGTACGATAAACATAAACAAAATGTTCTTTATGTGTTCAAGATGAATGGAATTAACAAAGTTGCCGTGGAGGTTAGCTATGTGGCAGATGGCGGTTTTAATAGGGTTATCACAAGTGGGAAGATAGCAGAAAGCAACATTCATGAGGCTGGATATGAGCAAATTCGGTGAGTTCGCAAGACAGGGGTCGAACCTGCGTACACGGGATAGCCCGCCGCATTACCATTATGCGCACTTGCAAACTCTTGCAGACATTATCGTCAAAAATAAATAAAACCCAACTAAAAGGAGATAAAACACAATGGTAAAAACTAATTTCAAGCAAAGGATTCTTTATGGCAGAATTTGAAAAGGCTCTTCCAAGAGTCAAAGAGTTTGAGGGTCTTTACTCAAACGATGAGGCGGATAGCGGTGGTGAGACAGTGCTTGGATGCTCTCGTAACAACTTCCCAAATCTTGCGTTGTGGGCGATAGTAGATGGCTTCAAATCACAGCCGAATTTCCCTCACAATATGAAAAACGATGAGAGCATACTCGAAGCGGTCGGCAAATGGTACAAGTCGGACTTTTGGGATAAGGTACACGGCGATGAGATAATCAATCAAGATGTAGCTTATAACATCTTTGACTTTGCGGTAAATGCAGGGGTATCTCGTGGGGTTAAAACAGCACAGAGGATTGTCGGAGTAGATGCAGACGGCATCATAGGTGCTAAGAGTATAACCGCTATAAATGCCTTTGACCCAGCAGAGTTTATCAGGCAGTATAAAGAGACGAGAGCCTCTTTTTATCATTTGCTCGTGCAAAACAAACCAAATCAAGCCGTATTTCTAAAAGGCTGGCTAAACCGTGTGGAGGCATGCTGATGGATTGGAAAGATATTAGCGGCACAGTCGCAAAGGTGGCACCAGCACTTGGTGCATTGTTGGCAGTTCCTACGGGCGGAGCATCCTTGGCTATTGGTCAGGCTATAGCAAGCGCACTTGGGACAGAGGCAACTCCAGACGCAGTAGCAAATGCTGTAAAAAATAATCCAGATGCAGCACTCAAGCTTCAAGAGCTGAATAACCAGCATGAGCAAGCAATGAAGCAGCTTGAGATAACATCTGAACAAAATCAATTGAGTGCATTATCGGCTCAGAGCGATTCTGTCAATAAAACAATGCAGGCTGAAGCAGCAAGTGAGCATTTTCCTACTTATGCATGGAGACCTTATGTTGGTTTTGTAGTTGGAACAATAGGGCTTATGATGGCATTAACAGTAATGGTTGCTTATGTCGGAGTTATGTTTTTTGATGTTAAAGTGGATGTTTTGAGCTATATTCCACAGATGTTAGCTGCTATGTCTGGTATATTGTTAACACTTACGCCAATCGTAGGTATAGCCTCTTACTATCGTGGCAAAATGCAAGCAGACCCTAACATACCAACGGTGAATAGAGGCTGATATGGCTATAGAGTTTACTGGCATCTCAGATGTGGTCTCGCTGCTTAGAGGTATTCAAAAGAAGACTGAAAACATGCGACCTATTATGTATGAGATAGGTGAAATCATATCTCTCTCTGCCAGCGAAGCTATAGCAAATCAAACAAGTCCGTTTGGTAACAAGTGGACACCGCTCAAAGCTTCTACTACTAGAGCTTATGCGCTAAAAAATAGCACAGGCGGTAAAAATCTTCAGAGGTACAATAAGCTTGTAACCAATAAGAAGCCTTTGGTAGATACTGGCGCATTGAGCAATATTTTTGTTAAAGCTGACAATACAAGCGTAACTGTAGGCACTAGTGCTACTAGTCGAGGTTATCCGTATCCAGCGGTGCATCAGTTTGGTAGTAATAAAGAAAGTGGTAGGGGTAGTGGAATACCAGCTCGCCCCTTCCTGCCTATAAACAAAGAAGGGCAAATGCCAGAGGTGGTACAAAAGCAGATTGTGAAGTATTTATATGAGGAATTGTTAAAATAGGCTTGGTTGGCTAGATGTTCTCGGCTT
This sequence comes from uncultured Campylobacteraceae bacterium, assembly GCA_964577355.1. Lineage (GTDB taxonomy): Bacteria > Campylobacterota > Campylobacteria > Campylobacterales > UBA6016 > CAZNYV01. Next base: position 941 of record CAZNYV010000105.1, on the reverse strand, counting down.
TTCATCAAGAGCATCATTGACAAACTTTTCACTGACTTCTAGCTTTCGCGCCAATCTCTTTGTATTTGTGCCATCGTAGTGTTTTTGTATGTATCGCTTCTTTGCGATGGTGATAGGTTTGGTGGAGATATACAGACTCATAGATGAACAATTTTCCCATAGCAGCCTCATCGTATCCGCGCCACATGTCTCTACGATTAGAGAACAGTCACCGTCGAGTATGTCTTCCATATCTATATCATCCATCCAGCTCAAGTCCATATTATCCCCCTTTATAGTCTGTTAATTCCGTTAATAATTTTTGTAGCCTCAGTTCTAGTCAATATCTCAAGCCTGAGCGGTCGTACACTCACAGTTCGATAGATGAAGTCTCTCAGAGCCGATTCGCTGTTTGTCCTGCTGTTTTGTGCCCAGAGAGCCTTGATTTTACCTAGTTGGTTTTCTGTTACGGCTTCGTAACCTTTGGGTCTGTAGCCCTTAATGATTGGCTTTGCGCCTTTTTGTATCACATCTAGTAGGTTTGTCAGCTCATCTATGCTGAGCTTGCTTGAGCTATCCACTCCATAACTCTCTTTGAGCCAGTTCGCCCAGTCGTCATTTTCTTTTAGGATTTTGCAGTGCTGAGTCTGGTGAATTTTGGCGAGGAGGCTTTTTCGTAGATATTCTTGTTTTGGTGTCATGTTTTCCCTTTTATAAGACACACTTGACACAACGACACAGTAGGGGTTGGATGCCTTAGTGTGTCGGTGTGTCTGCTGTGTCTAATTTTTCATAAATCTTCTTTGTGCCGTTTTGAATGAGCTTCCAAAACTTGTCACTATACTTGGCTAAAGTCTCTCTGCCAAAGCGGTCTCCATGGTCTATGCCTAGCTCTTTTAGTAGAGCGTTTTGGTTATAGGATTGTTTTTCCAGAGCAACTTTGACTTTATCGACAAATTCAC
>CAZNYV010000104.1:0-7632 GCA_964577355.1 uncultured Campylobacteraceae bacterium | reverse complement strand
TTCATCATGGGGTCAAGATAACTGATTCGGCTATCCAAGAGGCGGTGAAGCTCTTATAAAAGCTGTCAATGACAACCCTACTGTGCCTGTCGTCAAGCATGACAAAGGATTGTGCCATCTTTATGTGGATAGCAATGCGGATGATGATATGGCGATAGAGATTGCGATAAACGCCAAGACTCAAAGAACAGGTGTGTGTAACTCAATAGAGACGATGCTGGTGCATTCAGAAAAATCTGAACTTTTACGGAAAATGAAAGCTAGTTTCGATGCCAAAAAGACACTGCTAAAAGGGTGTAATAAAACAAGAGCTATCATAGATATCGCAGAGGCGACAGAAGAAGATTTTGATACTGAGTATCTTGACAATATCCTTAATATCCGCGTCGTAGACTCTATGGATGAGGCAATAGAACATATCACAAAGCACGGCTCATCACATAGCGAATCTATTATTACAAGTAGCTATGAAAATGCTGAAAAATTCCTAAATGAAGTCGATTCCGCATGCGTTTATGTAAATGCATCGACTAGATTTACGGATGGTGGTGAGTTTGGATTTGGGGCGGAGGTCGGTATTTCTACAAATCGTCTGCACTCCAGAGGACCGATGGGTATAAATGACCTAACTACATACAAATTCAAAATATATGGTCAAGGGCAAGTTAGGGCATGAGTTTGCTACAAATAAAGGGGCTCACTTTTGGTCACACAAAGGACAGGTTGTTATTCAGCAACTTTGATTTGAATATTGATAAAGGCGAAATTGTTAGTCTCGTCGGACCAAGTGGCATCGGTAAAAGCACGCTTTTTGACTTGATTGCTGGATTTTTGAAGCCGATGAGTGGTGATATCAAAGCCCCAAAAATCTCATTTGTTTTTCAGGACCCTTATGAGTCTTTTAGCGACAACTATACGATTCGAGAACAGATAGAGGATGTTGCTGACTCTATAGATGAAGAGTTGCTTCGTGTCAAATTGTCTATTGAGCCAGCACTACTGGATAAGAAACCTTTTGAGCTTAGCGGTGGACAGCTTCAGAGGCTCAGTATTTTTAGATGTTTGATGATGAAACCAGATTTGATTTTGGCTGATGAGCCAACAAGCGCACTTGACAATCTATCTAAACTGGATGTAATGAAGCTTTTTGTATCGTTGATTGATAGTGTTTCGATACTTCTGATAACTCACGATGCGCAGCTAGCCAACTGGGCTAGCGACAGAGTGGTGAGGCTTGGTTAGTTTGGTAGTCTAACTACTTTTATTTTTGCGGATGCTTTTAATTTCTCAAAGTATTCTTTGATGGCACCTTCTTCTTTTTGTGCCGCTAGTTTTTCAAAAATCTCATTTCTAGCTTTTTCTAGGCTCATCTGTTCGTTATCAAGTTTGTTTTTGACAAAGTATGCTACATATTTTCCGCCAAGCCCAATTGGTGGAGTAAACTGACCATCTTTTGTATTTTTGAATAGATAAACAAGTCCAGGTTCTAGACCAGTTGTTTCGATGGTAGTCTCTGATTTTTTGATATCTTTTGTTGGTGTCAGAGGAGATCTTATAAGAGATTCAATTGTTTCTTTTTGTGCAGCTGAATATTCTATGACCTCAATTTTTTTTGGAATGGTAAACTCTTTTTTGTTGTTTTCGTAGTAAGCAGCAATATCTTTTTCATCAATAGGCACAAATTTTTGGAATGCGATTTTTTGATACAATTTATCTCTTGTCATTTTTTGTTTGACATCTTTTTTGTACTGTGCAAAATCTATGTATCTCTGTTTGAGTGCATCTTTGAATTGATTCAAAGTCAAACCATTGTTTGAGGCTATTCTGTCTATCTGTTTGTCAACCTCAAAATCATCAATGCTAAGGTCTTGCTTGCCCATTTCAATCTCTTCTAGCCTACTTTGGACTAGAGAGTCGATTGCTTCTTCTTTGCTGATTTTTTTATCATTTGCTAGTTTCAAAATCTCGTACATTGTAATTACTTTGTTGTTCACAATGACAGAAATACCATCAAGTGTTGCAGCGAATGATAGTGCGCCAAAAATGGTCAGCCCTAATATTACTTTTTTCATCAATAACCTCTAATTTTTTTCTGTCTACATTCTACAATAATTAGTCAAAATAAAAAGCACTTTGACACATTTGGTCTGTTATTTTTTGAGCAGGCTTTGTATCTTTTTGTCTATTTCGGAAATATTGCCAAAAGGCTTTAGTATGTAGTGGTCCGCACCAATTTTGTGGCTAGAGAGCACTCTGTCTAGTGTTGATTGAGCTGTTATCATGATGACTACAAGATTTGGATCACGCTCTTTTAGTTTTTCAAGCACTTCTATGCCGTCCATTTGTGGCATTACGATATCACAAAGTACCACATCAACACTTTTTGGCTTGATGGTTGACACTGCTGTCACTGGATTTGAGTATGTTGTGACCTGAAAATCTTTGTTTTGAGATAGTCCGTCAGCTAGTATTTTGATTGATGAACTATCGTCATCGATAATTGCAATTTTTGTCATTTTTTAGCCTTGTTAAATAATACATCAATAGCTGTTGTCATTAGCTCTTTTGTTTTTTCTTCTACCATTGCATCGAGTGCAGAGTATACTTCTACGCTAGCGTTTTCTATTTTGTCTATTCTATCTTCTATTTCTTTTCTTGAGCAGAGCATTTTGCCTCCACTACTGCATTCTGCAATTAGTGCATTAGCCTCTCCGTGTACTGTACTGTGCGGTTTATCTAGCATATGATAACTTTTTAGTTTCCCAAATTCTTCTTTACCAACGCCAGTTTCATACCATTTTCCAAGCCTAGAGTTGTGGTGGTCAATAGCATTGAAGTTATCATTTTGACCAAATAAGAATGCATAGACATTGTTTTTATAGATTACATGGTCGATTTTTGCCAAGTTGGAGAAGATATAGTTGCCTATATCCATTGTCTCAAAGACACTTCGTGATGCATTTTTTTGGAATAGAGTTAGTTTGTTGCCCAGATTTGATACATCTTCTTTGGCATTATCTACGATTTCTGAGAGCTGTATAGTGGTGCCTTCGATGTCATTTGTCTCTTGTAACATCGTTTGTATGACAACTTCAATCTCTTTTGTGGCTTTTTGTGTTTTTTCAGCTAGCTTTCTCACTTCATCAGCAACAACAGCAAATCCCCTGCCGTGCTCACCAGCTCTTGCTGCTTCGATTGCAGCATTAAGTGCAAGTAGATTTGTTTGGTCGGCTATCTCTTTGATGAGCATCGTAACTGAGCTAACTTCGTTGCTTCTTGATACAAGAGCGCTTGTAATAGCTGTTGCCTTCGACATATGCATACCAATTTCTTCCATACTCACGATTACATTGTTCGAAATTATTAGCCCTTCATTTGAGCCTTCGGCAGTTTCTCTGGATTGAGCTACTAGTTCGTTAAGTTTGTCAAGAATCTCCATAAAGACCTTCTGTGTATTTGAAAGAGCGCTTTTTATACTATTTTGATGCATTTCTAGCAGATGAGTATCACTGCTCAAATCATTTGATGAACAGCTTTTAAATATAAAAGCACTCATGCCATTTGACAGAGCTTTCTTCGTTAATTCAACCTCGCAACCATCAACCATTACAGTTTTTGTTGCTTTCGCAAGCTGTGTGCCGAGACTAGAGAGCTCTTTTATGCCACTAGCTTTCTCGTTTGTAAATACAATTTGATCCCTGTTTGTCACGATAAGACTTTCGCATACGGAGAGCATGGAAAGCTCTTTATAGTACGAAACCTCATCTTTTAGAGCATCTATTGTGCTTTCTAGCTCTCTTATCTTTTCTGTGTCACTATTTTTGCCAAAAAACATACAGCCCATCCTTTTTTGTTTTATTCAGTTTACTGTGCGATTGTTACAAATACTTTTCTGCGAATTTTGTATAGTCTTCGTATTTATTCAAATCAAAATGTTCAATTTCGAACTTTACCTCTTTTTGAATAAATGCTGGATTGATGTTTGTAATTTCATCCAATGATATATATTGTTTTTCACTTGACAAAATTATAAAATCATCGCCATGGTATCGAAAAATCATTGATTCAGGGTATCTTTTTTTGAGCTCGCCCGCAAAATCTTTTAAAAACTCGCTACCAGCATTCCATCCATGTGATTTATTGAAAGCGGAGAATTTTTTGACAAATATAAAGCTTAGTGAGCGCTGCCCCTCATGCTGATTTATTATCATCTGTAGATAATGCTCATTGTACAACCCTGTTAGGTTGTCGTTGAAGAAGTATGAAAATCTCTGTTTTTCAAGCTCATTTTCTGGAAGCTGAGTGGTGTAGTCAGGTGATATGTTTATAAGTACTTTGGCAGCAGCTTGTGCAACATCGGGATGAAACTGAATGCCACTTAGTCTTGTTATCTCCTCAAGAGACTCTTCTACGCTTAGTCTAGCTTTGTATATTCTATTTGTAGTCATAGCATCAAAAGCATCTGCCACAATGAGCACATGAGCTTCAAGAGGTATCTCATCTTTTTTTAGACCATTTGGGTAGCCTGTGCCGTCGTAGTGTTCATGATGGTACTTGATAAGTTCGGCAAGGTCACTATACATCTCTATTTTTGTGAGCATTTTATATCCAGCGGTAACATGATTCTTGATTAATGAATACTCGAGCGATGATAGTTTGCCTGGCTTTAGAAGTATTGTATCTGGTGTTGCGATTTTGCCAATGTCATGCAAAATTGCTGATTTTTCTATTCTTTGTATTGTTTTTTCATCAAACTTTAGTTCAGATGCAATGAGTCTACAATACTTTGCGACCCTTAGCGTATGACCAGCTGTGTATGCGTCTCTTTGCTCTATCATATTTACAAACGCCAAAATGGTCTCTTCATAATTCATAATTTGCTTGCTCTGAAGATGTTCTATTAGTGTTCTTTGTTTGAATGCGCTAATTGCCATAGCCAAATCAATTGCCAAATTTTCCAACAAAGATACCTCTTCATCTTCAAAGCCCTCATCTCTGGAGGTGAACAGTGTGAGAATTCCTAGAAGATTAGTCGAATTTGACTCTATAATTGGTAGACTTATTGCCCCATGAAGCGCATAATCTTCTCTTCTTTTTGTATCAAAACGGGGCGAATGTATTGAAATACTATTGTTTATGCTACTTTTTAGTGTTTTTGCACTTGCAAAAGCTGTTGAAAATATTTCACTGTCTATATGTTCATCAATATTATAGCTATCAGTAGTGAGCATACTATAAGCATCCCCTTGTTTGTGATGAATCATAAGATTTTTGCCATCAAAATAGCTATAACATACAAGTCTATAGTGACTGTGTTCGCTTAGCTTGCCCAGACTTGTATCTATTATCGAGCCTATTGAGTATGAGGTGATAAGAGATTCATTGACAATCGCAATGGTGTTTAGTAGGCTTTTGAGATAGTGCTCATGTTTGTATAAAACATCAAGCTTTCTTGTTCTGTCGAGGACTTTTTTCTCCAAGTTTTGGTTTAAAAAGCCTATCTCTTCATGTCTCTTTAGGAGTATAAAAGACAGTATAATCGTTACTATTGTAGTAAGAGATGCAAAAAATATTGTCAAATTGAGGAATGTTGAGTATTTTTTTTCTATCACATCCATGGTTTGAGTAAATTGTATGGTAGGAACTTCAACAACAATTCCACCTCTGATGTCACCAACATTATAACCCTTGTGGCACGCTAAACAAAAAGCCTCAGCTCTTAGTACACCAATAAATTTGAAGTTTTTGTCATGATTTTGGAATTCATAGTACTTAGTCATAGAAGAGTTTGCTTCAAAAGCTTCAATCCCTCTTTTTGCAAAATCTTTGGCAATATTTTCTGGGTTTTTTGGTTTTAGGCTTGCTATTGAGAAGCTATAGTTTTGGCTACTATGAGAGCTATCTTTTTGGAAGATACCACCGAATTTATCATGCCAAATCTTTAGAGCTGATATATTTTTGTAATGCCCGTTGGCTTCTTCAACCAGCATTAGTTTGCTCATCTGTATTTGTTCGCTCTTTGCTGATTCAATAATATTTGCAACCCAAGAAGTTATCCCAACAAACAATAAAATGATTATCGAAGCTAGTTTAACTCTTTTTTTCATTTGCTACTCTTTAGCTAGTCCATACATACGGAGTATGGTTAAGTTGTCTACGCTTCTGCCTGCAAACTTCGTAAATAATTCATTCATATCTGCTGAGCCACCTTTTCCAAAAACACTCTCCCGCATTTTTTTACCTAGTTTGGTATTAAATACACCAGCGTCCGCAAATATCATATAGGCATCTGCGCTCAGTACTTCTGCCCATTTGTAGCTAAAATATCCAGCCGAGTAGCTGCCACCAAATACATGCGTGAAGCTGTTTTGAAATTTGTTATAAGATGGTGGTCTGATGACTGCTATTTCATCTCTCGTGGCGTCAAGTGTTGTTTGTACTTCTTCTACACTCATAGCACCCTTATGGATTCGCATATCAAATAGCCCGAACTCAAGCTGTCGTAGCATTCCAAGTGCCGCTTGGAAGTTTCTTGCTTTTATTAGCTTGTCAATCTCTTTTTGTGGCAATACCTCGCCTGTTTTGTAGTGTTTTGCAAAAAGATTTAATACACTTTTTTCATATACGAAGTTTTCTAGAAATTGTGACGGAAACTCTACGACATCCCAAAGAACTCCATTTACTCCGCTGACTGAGCATACTTTTGTGGTAGATAGTAGATGGTGGAGTGCGTGTCCCATTTCATGAAATAGCGTTTCAACATCATAGTGTCGTAGAAGCGATGGCGTCTCTTTTGAGCTAGGGGCAAAGTTGCAAGTAATATAGGCTATGGGCAATCTTTTTTCACCGCTCGGTGTGATGGAGCCGCTACTCCAGTTGTCCATCCAAGCTCCGCCTTTTTTGGATTTTCTGGATTCTAGGTCAACATATAGCCTGCCTATTAGGTTGTTGTTTTCATATAGGTCGTACGCCTTTGCACTTTTGTGCCAAAGTTTTGTTTTTGCCTCTTTGAAATCGATGCCAAACAGTTTTTTGACAAAATCAAACATTCCATGTAGCACTGCCTGACTTTCAAAGAAATTCTTGAGATAGTCTTCATCGATGTCGAACAGCTTTTTTTTGAGTTTTTCAGAGTAGTATGCAGAATCGAAGCTCGCAAATGTATCAAGCCCAGATTTTTTGGCAAATTTTTTCAGCTCCTCAAACTCTTTTTGACCAAATGGTTTTGTTTTTTGTGCCAAATCCAGCAAAAACTGCTCTACTGCGACTACGCTTGGAGCGCTTTTATGTGCTATCGATAGTTCTGCGAAGTTAGCAAATCCTAGAAGCTTTGCTTTTTGGTCTCGCAAGGCGAGGATTTCCTCCATCAACGAGTTGTTTTTTTGCCCCCTAGTGACATGTGCTTTGTATAACTCTTCGCGTCTAGCTCTATCTGTACCATATGTCATATAGGATATGAAGCTCGGTTGGTGCAGTGTGAATTTGTAGCATTGTTTGCCATCTTTTGTAAAGAGTGCTTGAGATTTTTCTACCGCTGGCATCTCTGACAATGAGCTATCATCTGGCAAAATCATCTCAAAGGCATTTGTGTCATTAAGTACATTTTGGGAGAAATCGTTTTCTAGCTCACTC
>CAZNYV010000103.1:0-7684 GCA_964577355.1 uncultured Campylobacteraceae bacterium | reverse complement strand
GATATGGATGATTATATAATGTCTAATGAACCTTAAAAAAAATAAAAAACTAATCATAAAAGCCGTAAATATGACCAACTCAGAGCAGGGTGATTATTTGCGCTCCATAGCCAACGAAGACATCATAGTAGATATGGATTTTTTTGGTAGCGACATAAAAGAGAGCTTGAGAAATGACATCAAAAGATACAATGTAGGTCTGATAGCCATCTCTTCAAAAGAGTTTTTGAGAGTCAATATGCGAAAAAGCCTGTTCGATCTCAAAAAACCAATCATAAAATTGTCATCAAAAAGCCTTGCTGATGCCAAAGAGTCTCTGATATTGATTCATGACGAAAAACATATCGAGCAAATCTCCAATGTATTTTTTGATGTTGCTATTCAGCTAGACTCTCAGACTGTCATAGCCGACTTTGACCCAGAGGGCAAAAACAAAGATGAGCTTTATGAACACTTCACCAATCTTGCAAACATCTATACCAAAAAGCTAAAAATCGAAAAAGAGTCCAAAAATCCAATACGAGAGCTCAAAAAGCGAGAGAATTTCATCCAATTTTTGCCTTTTGAAGAGAGTATGACCAAGAGCTCTATTTTTGACTTTTTCAATCCAAAATCAAATCCTCTCTTTCGTCTCCTAGACGAACATACACAAATACTAATACCAGTGACGGAGCAACCTTGAAAATAATAGTAAACCTCAAAAAACAAATTGACGAAAGCTATCCTGTAGTCATAGACAGTCTATGCGAACTGACATTTGACTCAAAAGTAGCAATAGTCACAAACGAAACAATTGCACCTCTCCACCTAGCGACACTTCTACCAAAAATCAAAGCTGACGAAATCATCCAAATCATCCTACCAGATGGTGAAGAGTTCAAAAATATGCAGACAATAGACACTATTTTGAACGCACTTTTTGAGGCTAGGTTCGACCGCTCTTGCACGCTTGTTGCATTTGGTGGTGGAGTCGTGGGAGATATGACTGGATTTGCAGCGGCACTATATGAAAGGGGTATTGACTTTGTTCAGATTCCAACAACCCTGCTCAGTTCTGTTGATGCATCAGTCGGTGGCAAAACTGGCATCAACAACAAATATGGCAAAAACCTAATTGGTAGCTTCAATCAGCCTCGTGGAGTCTATATCGATGTTGATTTTTTATCTACTCTACCAAAGAGAGAGTTTGCAGCTGGTTTGGCTGAAGCTATCAAAATGGGTGTGATGTTTGATAGAGACTATTTTGATTTTTTACTATCTGCTGATTTGTCAAACAAAGATACACTTCGTGAAGCGATAGCTGCATCAGTAGCACTAAAAGCAAAAGTTGTAGCAGAAGATGAAAAAGAAAAAGGCATTAGAGCTGTACTAAACTATGGTCACACTTTCGCTCATGTCATAGAAAACGAAACCAACTACACAGGTTATCTGCATGGCGAAGCAGTTGCCATCGGTATGGTCATGGCAAATATTCTGGCCGTTGAGCTTGGATTGCTGAGAAATGATGAAGCCGATATTGTTGAGGCAGCTTTGCAAAAATACGACCTACCTACGACATATAAGATAGCAGATATTGACTCATTTTATGATAAATTCTTTTTTGACAAAAAGACTGAACGGGGAGAGATAAAATTTATCCTACCAAATGGCATCGGAAGCCATAAAATCGTTTCCAATATTGATGAAAATATAGTTAAAAAAGCAATCAAAAGGTTCGCGAGCAGATGAAATCAATCAAAATATTACTAATTTTATGTCTGCTATCAAGCTTGGCGGTAGCAAAAAAAGAGTCTACACAAAAAATTGAGGCCGATTTAAACACATCAGTAATCAACAAAACAAGCCAGCTTCATGAAATTGACAGCAAACTTGCAAAAAATATTTGGCTAAAAAGATACAATGACTACCAATCACACAACAAGATATTAGAAGAACAAGACAATTTAAAAAGCAAACTAAGCCAGCTCAAAAAGAGTGATGGAAATGAAGATGAAATCCTAGATGCCCAAAAAAAACTAGAAGCACTCAAAAAACAACTTGCTATTTACGGTGACACAAAAGCATCTCTATTTGGTGAGCTAACCAAAGTCGACGAAATATCCAGTCCAAAAAGAATAGACAATCCACTGCTGATTTTTTCTGCTGTTTCTAGCATCAGAGGATTTGATGACAAAAAAGCTCAATACGAAAGCAGACTAGAAGAGATAGATAGTCTCCTCGAAATGCTAAAAACCAAAAAAACACTGCTCTTAGATATTGACAATAATATTTCCAAAATTAAAAATGGTGAAACTGTCGATGAAAAAAATGCTAGAGCTGAAGAGATACAAAAGCTACTAAAAGAGTTAACAACAATCAAAAACGAAAGAGATGATTTCGAAACAACAATATCTATATACTCACAAAAGAGCTCGGAAATCACTCAAAGGCTAAAATTCGAGACAAAAGAGCAGCTGCTCAAACTACTGAATATCGCAGTTGTAGTCATAGCGCTATTCACTATATCTTTTTTGATAAAACTAGGCGCAAAAAAGTATCTGCAAGATAACCATGAAAAATCATATATCACAAAAAAGATTATCGGAGTTATAACCTATATATTGGTCTCACTGACTCTGTTATTATCATACATAGAAAATGTTAGCTACCTTGTTACCATACTTGGTTTTGCATCAGCTGGTATTGCTATCGCTATGAAAGATTGGTTCATGAGTATACTTGGCTGGCTTGCAATAGTCTCCACAGGTATGATAAAAGTTGGCGATAGAATAAGGGTAAACTCTTCTGATTCTGGCGATATTCTTGGCGATATTATGGATATTTCGCCACTAAAAATCACGCTGTACGAAGATGTCACTATGCTAAGCTATGACAAACACAAACGCTCTGGTCGTATAGTTTTTATTCCGAACAACCTTATTTTTTCGAAATTAATTCTAAACTACACCCACAATGGACTACTAACGGTTTGGGACAGTATAACTTTTACAATAACCTACGAAAGCGACCTAGATAGGGCTATGGAAGTGGTCAAAGCAGTTGTTGAAAAACAGACTAAAACTTACACAAGACACACAGACAAACATATGCATAAATTGAGAACCAACTACAATATCAGAAACTATAGCTGGGAACCAAAAATAATGACATTTATAGAGCCTTACGGCATATCAATATGTGTTTGGTTCTTGACAGACTCATATAAAGCATTGTCGGTCAAATAGTTAATTTCAAAAGATATTTTTGACAACATCAAAAAAGAGGCTTCAATACAAATTGCTTACCCTACTTCAACAATTTCATTTGCCAACACAGCGCGAAAGGCTGAAATAGAAAGGCTAAAAGGTGAATAAAAAATTCTTAATCCCAATCGTATCAGCAGTGGTCATTGTCATAGGAGCTTCAACGCTACTCCTAAAAGACAACTCAACGCCAGCAAACTCAACAACCATACAGACAGTATTAGACTCACACAAGGCAAAAAAATGCTACATCGAAGATGGTAACTTTTTTGTCAATGATGGGCAAAAACTTTACAAAATCTCCACAGATGCAATCGACATAAAAAGCGCTGGTTCCAAATGCGAGATAATCACCACAGCCCCTATTCCCCTTGATTTTTTGGCGCTTTTGTTGACTATTTTTATGCTCTCGTTTTTGTTTTTTAGATACACCAGAAATACGATTCAGGCAAAAGCAGAAGCACTGAATCCATCAAAATCGTCAGAGGCAATACTGCCAATCTCAAGTGACTGCACATTTGATGATATAGCTGGAGTAGAAGAGGCAAAAGAGGAGCTTTTTGAGCTTGTTGATTATCTCAAAAATCCTGCAAAATATGCCAAGATAGGTATCAGAATGCCTAGAGGTGTACTCCTCGTAGGACCTCCAGGAGTCGGCAAAACACTTCTAGCAAAAGCTCTAGCAAATAGTGCTGGAGTACCGTTTTACTACAAAAGTGCGGCAACATTTGTGGAGATGTATGTAGGTGTCGGTGCCAAGAGAGTGAGTGACCTTTTTGCTGCGGCGAACAAAAACTCTCCTGCTATCATATTTATCGATGAGATAGATGCGATAGGTAGAAAGCGAAGTGGAGACAGAAACGAAGAGCGAGAAGCAACACTAAATCAGCTTCTTACAGAAATGGATGGTTTTGCTAGCACGACAGGTGTTCTAGCAATTGCAGCCACAAACAAACCAGATGTCCTTGATGAAGCGCTCCTTCGCGCCAATAGATTTGACAGAAAAGTATTTGTTGACCTACCAGACCTCTCGGGCAGAGTTGACCTTTTCAAGCTATACCTCAAAGGCAAACCGCAAAATATCGACATAGAAGATTTGGCTAGATCAAGCGTAGGATTTAGTGGTGCAATGATTTCTAGCTATGTCAATGAGGCAGCGCTAAATGCCTATAGACATAACAGAAAAGAGATTACAAATGATGATTTCAGAGCTGTCGCTGGCAAGGTAATAGACGGTAAAAAACGCGCCCTAGCCCTAGACCAAAACCAACGAGAGCTACTAGCAACAGGTCAAGCTGCAAAACTTTTACTATCTCTCGAACTAGGGATTCAGGTTGAGCATATTAGTCTCAACGAATGCAGAATTGTCGCCAAAAATGAAGAGTTTATGAGTGAGACTGAGTTTATGAATCTTATATCTTTTTATATCTCGTCCTCAGCTGTCGTCAATAGCTTTCACGGCGATAAGTATGCGATATTTTGGCAAGACGAGAAAAAGGCATATCACCAAATAGAGCTAGCAAAAACAAAATATATGCTATTTGAAACCATGAGTATCGAGGAAGTTCTATACGAAGCCAAAACAAAAGCCATCCAAATAGTAAGTGCCAAACCAAAAGAGTTCAGGCTATTCACAGAAAAAATGTTGAATGAGCAGAAGATTTGAGATTTTTTAGTGGGTTTTGTCTAAACGGCGAAGAGGGGCTTTTTTCAGAATTTCTGCCACAGAGGGAAGCCTGTATCGCTGGGTTTAGCTACGGCGCGACCAAAGCTTTGGAATACGCACTAAACACAAATGAGTTTTTCAAAAAGCTAGTTCTACTCTCTCCAGCATTTTATGAGCATACGACCACTGAATTTCGTCAAGTTCAGCTAGAAAACTTCAAATCAAATCCAGAGCTATACGCACTAAAACTGATGAAAAAATCAGGTCTAAGTGAGCAAGATAGAGACAAATATGGTCAAATGGGTACTTATAAGCAGCTAGAAGAGCTACTAAACTACAAATGGTCTACAGATGGACTTGAAAAACTCCTAGCCAATCGAGTAGAAATCGAAATATATATTGGCAGTGACGACAGAGTTGTTGACCCACATAAATCAATGGAATTTTTCAAAAATTTCGGTACAGTCTATTTTATAAAAAATAAAAATCATTGTCTGAGGTAAAAAATGGAGCTAAAAATTGGCATAGTGACCGTATCTGACAGAGCGAGTGCTGGGGTTTATGAAGACATGTCAGGTAAAGCCATAATCGAAACACTCAAAGAATACATCAACGGCTCTTGGGTGGAAGTTTATAGACTAATTCCAGATGAGCAGCACATCATAGAAGCCACACTTCGGGACTTAGCTGATAGTGAAGAGTGTACGCTCATAGTCACAACTGGTGGAACAGGGCCTGCAGTTAGAGATATTACACCAGAGGCTACAGAGGAGGTGTGTGAAAAAATGCTTCCAGGCTTCGGGGAGTTGATGCGTCAGGAGTCTCTCAAGTTTGTCCCAACAGCCATTTTATCCAGACAAACAGCAGGAATCAGGGGCAAAAGTCTAATCGTAAATCTCCCAGGCAAACCAAAATCAATCAGAGAGTGTCTTGATGCTGTGTTTCCTGCTATTCCTTATTGTTGTGACTTGATAGGTGGTGCATATATCACAACAAATGAAGCAGTTATAAAAGCATTTCGTCCAAAAAGTTAGTTTTGATTTAGTTATAAAATTTCTGTTACAATCCATAAAAATGAAAGTCATCTAGGCTCAAAAGGTGTAAAGCAATGTTTAACATTTCCGTAAAACACAATATACTTATCTCACTCCTAATGACTGCTTTTGTTGCGAGTCTCTCATTTAGTATATTTTTATACAACGCTCAAAAAAATCTTTTTATCTATTCGCTCGAACAAAAACTCAAAAGCTCAGCTGAAGGCGGACGACTATTTCTCGGCGATGACTATGTTGATAAACACAATACAGAGACGCCGATAAGTGACGATGAGCATCTGAAAAATGTCAAAACTCTTAGTGCCTACACCAAGACAATCAATATGAAGTATATCTACTTGATGGTTCAAGAGGGTGGCAAGGTGCATACTGTAATATCAAGTGCCACACCAGAAGAACTTGAAAAAAATAAATACGATAAATTTATGGTCGAGTACGAAGCTTCAGAAAATATCAAAAATGGCTTCAAAGAAGGAAATACATTTTACGAAGACACATCTGACGAATATGGTCACTTCTACACATATATAGCAGCCTACAAATCACCAAAGGGTAGAATCTTTCTTATTGGAGCAGATATAGAGTCTAGCTTTGTTCAAGATGAGCTTAGAATGCTAGTTATAAAAACAATCATCGTCGCCATATGTGTGATGCTGGTAGCTGGCATAGTGGCTTATTATATTGCTCACTATATTGGTGATAAAATAGAAAACGCCCAAAAGGGAATAATCGGATTCTTCTCGTATATCAACAAAGAGAGCTTAGAGGTAGAACTGCTTGACGAAAGTGCCAACGACGAGATAGGTTTGATGGCAAAAGTCATAAATCAAAACATAGAACGAACTCAACAAAAAGTAGACCTAGACAACAACTTTATCTCAGAAGTAACAAACTTTAGCAATGCACTGCAATCTGGTGACTTTAGCTACCAGCTCACCGCAACGCCTTCGAGTGCAGAACTTGCAAAACTAAAAGAGATTTTGCTCGTACTACAAAAAGACCTAGGCGACTCTTTCGCCGACATAAGCCACTCAATCAAAGAGCTTTCACGAGGCAATTTTGCATACGATAACAAGCTAAATTCCAAGGGTGAGTTTGGGAATATATCAAATGCAATTGTTATCCTACAAATATCTCTTGCCTCTATGTTAAATGGTATAGAAACCATAGTTGCTTCTATCAAAAAAGGTGAGCTGTCAAAAAGAGTTTATAGCGAAAAATATAGTGGCTCCATAAAAGACATTGTAGTCGGTCTCAATAGTATTGTTGAGATTTTTGAGAGTGTTTTCAAAAATGTCAATGAAAGCATGAACAATCTTGCCAAAGGCGACTTGGGGACAAAAATAACAGAAGAGTACAGCGGAGATTATCTGATACTAAAAGACTCTATCAATAGCACTATAGACAAATTAAATGAAGTAATCACACTGGTAAATAATAATGCCAACAGTATTGCCAGAGGTCTTACAGAAGTAGCATCAACTGCAGTAAATCTAGCAAATTGCGCTACAAACCAAGCCTCCAACCTAGAAGAAACTTCAGTGGCAATCTCTCAGATGAGTGAGACAATAAATCAAAGTACACAAACAGCAGTAAGCACGACCGCTCTTGCAAAAGAGGCTGCAGAACTTGCGAACGACGGTGGTGTTGCGGTAAAAGAGACTGCAATCATAATGGCTGATGTTGCAAAAAAGATAACACAAATTGAAGATATAGCATAT
>CAZNYV010000102.1:0-7709 GCA_964577355.1 uncultured Campylobacteraceae bacterium | reverse complement strand
CACTATATACTAGGCAACCATGATGAGTTCTTGAGGGAGTTTCTACCCATATCTCTCGGGGACAACATTGCGATAAGCGACGAGATAATTTATACTGCAGTAAATGGCAAAAAATACCTAGTCATCCATGGCGACCTTTTTGACACAATCACAATGACCAAAAAATGGCTCGCACTCCTAGGTGACAAGACTTATTTGTTCTTGCTCAAGCTAAACCGCCCGATAAATTTCATCCGTAAATCTCTCGGCATGAACTACTGGTCACTATCCAAATGCGCAAAGAAAAATGTCAAAAAAGCAGTCAGCTACATCACAGACTATGAGCAAATACTCTCAAGCGAAGCCAAGAGTAGCGGAGTAGATGGCGTCATCTGTGGGCACATTCATGAACCAGAGATAAAACAGCTCTTCGGCATCGAATATATGAACTGCGGCGACTGGGTAGAAAACTGCTCAGCACTGATAGAACATTTCGATGGGAGATTTGAAATCCTAAATAATCTGCGAGAACACGAGGAGTTAAAATGAGCCACACAAAGAAAAATACAAAAGCACTACTAGAAAATGCGGTAATCAACACAACAAGCGAAGCCAAAAAAGGTATGCTCGACAAACTCTTCACCGTATGGTTCGACCGTCTAGTCTATCCACAAATATGGGAAGACCCACGAGTCGATAATCAAGCCTTGCAGATAAACGAAGTTAGTCATATCGTCACCATCGCCTCTGGAAGCTGCAATATTTTTAACTACCTGACACTAAATCCAGCAAAAATCTCAGCAGTTGACCTAAACGGCGCGCATATCGCGCTTTTTCACCTCAAAAAAACAGCCATTCTGCACCTAAACTATGAGCAGTTTTTTGACTTTTTCGGATACGCAGACAAAAAAAGCAACCTAGAAATATATGAAAAATTGCTAAGACCTCATTTGGACACAAAAACAATAGAATACTGGGAAGGCAGAGATAGATTCAAGAAGTCTCGTCGCATAGAATACTTCACAAAAGGATTCTACAAATACGGTTTGCTCGGTGAATTCATAGGCTTTGGGCACAAGATGGCAAAGCTACTTGGAGGCAACCTCGAAAAAGTAATGAAAGCTAGAAATATGGAGGAGCAAAAAGAGCTCTTTTACAAATATGTCGCTCCTGTATTTGATAAAAAGCTGGTGAAATTTCTATCAAACAATGCCATCACACTATACAGCCTGGGCATTCCTCCATCTCAATTTGACAAAATGGTAGAAGAGTCAAACGGCTCAATGTCCGAACTGCTAAAAGAGCGGATGAGAAAACTTGCTTGCGATTTTGATTTGAGAGACAACTACTTTGCATGGCAAGCATTTGGCAGAAAATACGATACAGAAAACAAAATGGCGATACCAGATTATCTAAAAGAAGAAAACTTCGCCAAACTAAAAGAAAATACTCACAAATGTGAGATTCACCACACCTCGATGACCGACTTCTTACAGGGTGAAGAGGCTGGCTCTTATGACAGTTTCGTCTTTCTCGATGCGCAAGACTGGATGGACAATATCACGCTAAATGAGCTATGGCATGAAGTCGACCGAACAGCAAAAATCGGGGCAAAGGTCATATTCAGAACTGCAGGTGCGGCTGATATTCTTGAGGGTGAGCTATCTAGTGATATTACTCAAGATTGGCAAAGTGACAAAGCACTAGGTGTGACGCTTACACCACAAGACAGGTCAGCTATTTACGGCGGATTTCATATTTATACGAAGAAGCAATGAGCACCTCCGCACACGAGACTTTTTTCTCCAACAAAAAAGAGTATTCGAACCAGTCTCTAGCTTTTTATCAAATGTTCAATGGAAAAGACAGCGACAAGCTCATCAGCAATATCTCCAGCAAGGTTGAACTAATCAGTAGCAGAGGTGGGTTCTTTGTGTGCAACAAAAATAGCGGAGCAAAAAACAGCTATGTTTCATCACTAAAATGTGCTTTTGCCTCGTATCCGATGGACGAACTAGACTTGATAGAGGATACTAAGGCAAGGTTTGTAGCAAAAATCGCTCTAAAATTCCTAGGCTTGGTGCTAGACGCTATCAAGATTGACGAGATGCTTTTTGTGGGAAATTTTCTTATTTCTACAAATTTTTACCCAAAAGAGTTTGAGCAAAGCATATCGCCATCAATGCTCTCTTTGGTGCAAAAAAATCCAAGTAGCTACATCTGTATCCGCTCTCTCAACCGTGAAAAAAACGCCAAACTACTCGACTATCTCGCACAAAACGGCTGGATAATCATCCCAGCTCGTGTGGTGTATCTGTTTGATTTCGCTGATTTGAGCGAACGAAAGAAAAAAAATCACTACAAAAACGATATGAAACTACTAGCAAAAACCAAGCTAGAGTGCGTCAGCAGCGGCTTTGATGCGGATGATTATCAGGATATGCAGGCACTTTTTGAGGCACTCTATATTCACAAGCACTCACACCACAACCCGCAATTCTCAGCCAGCTTCATACAAAAATCATACGAATGCGGCTTTTTGGAGCTTTATGCCTACCGACTAGATGGCAAAATAATAGCCTTTATCTCAATTCTACAGATGGAAGGTGTCATATCCACGCCGATGCTAGGCTACGACACGACGCTTCCTCAAGAGATGGGACTCTATCGTCTGCTGTGCGCCAAGCTCCACTCTATCGCCGAAGAGAGAGAGTTGGACATCAATTTTAGCTCAGGCGCAGGAGAGTTCAAGAAGCTCCGAGGTGGCAAACCAGCCATAGAATATACAGCTATTCACGCCAAACATCTATCTTTCCATAAGCCTCTAATACTCAAAACCATAGCTTCGATGATAGAGGCACAAATGGAAACATTTTTCACCAAACATAATTTAGCTTGACGGAGCCTATCCATGATTGACATCAAAAATACTCTAACTCAAAAAGCGCCTAGCTTCTTTGAAAACTTCCCAAAATGGTTCACCGACGGGTGTCTGTTTTTGTTGCGAAAAATCCTCAGGGAATCTGACATCAACGAGTTTTTGAGCAAAAATTCCAAGCTAGAGGATTTTGATTTTATAGATGCCGCGCTCGATACGCTGAGCTTCACATACAAAACAAACAACAAAGCAAAAGAGCTGATACCATCGAGTGGCAGAGTTATCATTGTCGCCAACCATCCACTGGGAGCTCTCGATGCGCTTAGCCTCATCAAACTGGTATCAGAGGTGAGAAGCGACATCAAAATCGTAGCAAATGATATTTTGCAAAACATCCCAAACATCAAAAATCTACTCCTCTGCCTAGACATCACAACCAAAAAATCGCTCGTCTCGGATATGAAAAGAGCTACAAACTGGCTAGAGCACGATGGAGCGCTAATCATTTTCCCTGCTGGTGAGGTCTCGAGAGCTCGTCCAGAAGGTATCACAGACACGAAGTGGGAAGGTGGTGTGCTATATTTATCAGAAAAAACCGACTCGCCAATCTCTCCCATCTACATAAAAGCCAAAAACTCATGGTTTTTCTACGCAATGTCAAGTATTTACAAGCCACTAGCAATGTTCTTGTTGCCACGAGAGATGTTCGCACAAAGAGGTAAAAATCTCGAATTTATCGTGGGTGAATCGATACCAGCATCACACATAGAATCGCTAAAAATCAACAAATCATCCAAGCTAAAACTGCTCAAAAAACATCTCTACCTCGTCGGAAAAGGCAAAAAAGGTGTATTCGAAACACAAAAAACAGTCGCAAGAGCAATAGATAAAAAAGATATTCGAGATGAAGTATATACTGGAGAGTTCTTGGGCGAGACAAGTGACGGCAAAAAAATATATCTTTGCGAATTTGAAAAAAACACCCCGCTACTAAAAGAGCTTGGGCGACTCAGAGAGATTTCGTTTCGCAAAGTTTGCGAGGGAAGTGGTGCCAGTCGTGATACTGACGAATTTGATTTGTACTACTGCCATATAGTACTTTGGGATGAAGCCGAGCTAGAAATCGTGGGCTCTTATCGCGTCGGAGAGGGAAATACCATATATGATGCCTATGGGGCTGAAGGTTTTTACACCTCCACGCTGTTTGAATTTTCTGCAAGTATTGAAAAAATTCTCCCCTACTCTATCGAGCTCGGCAGAAGCTTTGTTCAGCCGAAATACTGGGGCTCTCGCGCACTCGACTATCTCTGGCACGGTATTGGCGCATACTTGCTCAAGCACCCAAGCGTCAGATATATGTTCGGTCCAGTCAGTATAAGTGCTCTCTATCCAAAACCAGCAGCAAAAGCGATAGTTTTTGTCTATGCAAAACACTTTCCATCCGAATCAATAGTAGCACCGAGCAAAAATCCACTAGTACTCAGCAATATAGAAAAAGAGGAGTTTGAAGGAATTTTCTCCGCCGATAGCTACGAAGAAGATTTCAAAACGCTCAAAAGATACCTCAAAAACTTTGGTCTAACAGTACCAACACTCTACAAGCAATACTCAGAGCTATGTGAAGCTGGAGGTGTGCAGTTTGTCAGTTTTGGAGTAGATGAAGCTTTTGGGTATTGTATAGACGGACTAATAGTTGTCGATACAGCCAAAATATCTGCTGCCAAAAAACAACGATACATCACAAAAGATATTCAGGCTAGTTCGGAATAAGGTTTGTCGGAGCAATATCCAAAATATCAAATCCGCGAAGCGCATTCATTATCGCTATTTGCTGATAGCCGCCCAAGTCCTCAGCCAAAATATCAGCCTCCACCAAAAACCCATCATCTAGTAGCTTTTGTCTCATTGTGCCTTTGAGCAGAGGCTTTTTCGGGGTGAGCCACTGCAAACCATCATGTAGCGCAATGTTTGCTATAGTGGTATCTGTGATGAGCCCATCGCGCACCACAATAATATCATCAGCAGCATCACGAAGCGCGAACAGCTCATCTAGCTCATCTCGGTCAACCACCTTGTACGGATAACGAATATCTGACACAACGAGCTTTAGTATGCCAATCTTCTTTTTTGTATATGGCGTAAACTGCACGCTATCTATCTTGTCCCCATAGACCACCCTGCAACGATAAACACTCTCCCCTGGTGGGACTATGTCGTCCAGCCTCAGAGGTATGTGATAGCCGAATAGCTTGAGTCTCGTACTATTCATCCTCTCTTCGTGGTAGCGTAGGTTTTTGGCTTTTCCTCCGACCATCAATATAGTTTCAAACGCTTGGGACATATACTTTTCCTACCATTTCATCATATTCTGCGCTCATATCACTATCGATCGTGATACCACCGCCACTCTTGTAAACAAATCCATCCGCCGTTTGTTCGATAAAACGAATCATCACCGCACTATCTAGGCTTTTGCCATCGAAATATCCAAAAATACCCGTGAAATAGCCTCTCTCGTACCCCTCGATATTTCGGATGATTTCTACTGTTTTTCTCTTTGGTGTACCCGTGATAGAGCCAGCAGGGAGAAGCGAATACAGTATATCGCCAATTTTACTCGTCCAATCACTATCCAAATCACCGCAAATCGTAGAGATGCTCTGATAAAGCTCGCCACCACCTCCGATAGGAATCTTGATATATTCCCGAAAACTCTCCACTCTGACATTTTGCGCCACGATAGAGATGTCGTTCCGTAGCAAATCCACCACCATCGTATGCTCAGCGTGCTCTTTTGGGCTATTTTTGAGCTCTTCTAGTGAGGATTCATCAGCCTTTGCTGTACCTTTCATCGGGTATGTGCGGATTTGATTGTCTTTTATCTGGACAAATCGCTCAGGCGAAAAGACTACAAATCGCTCAGGAATGAGGAGTTTGAACTGCGCCGAAGCGCTATAAAATATATCTTCCAGCGAACCGTCTATCTCCATGAGCGTCTGAGCTGTCAGATTGAGCATATATGTATTGCCCTGCTCTATTTCGTCTATCACCGCGTCAAATTTGCTGGCATACTCGCCTCTGGGGATATGTTTTTTGGATTTTATCTTTGGCGGTTTCGTCTGTTTTGGGGTGAAATTTTTGTATCCATCGATGTCGAACAGCACCTTGTCTGATGCAATATCAAAAACCAAAGGAGCTTTTTTGTCAAAATCTATTACAAACAGAAATGGAGTGCCAGCACCACCAAGACTATTCAGCTCCTCAATATACCTTCCAACTTCCACTTACAGCCCGAGTCTCACATTGCCGTCTATCTGAGGTTCTTGTGGATATGTATTTTCATAAATGGTCAACCTATCTATTTTGCAAAATTTGCTTTATAGTAATAAGCTCTATTTTAAGCTTTGGCAGATGAACCCTGAGTATGTCTTCGATGATAGCCTTATTGACACCTTCATAGTCGTGAGCTATAAAATTTCTGACGCTATAGGCACCTTTTATGTCGTCTTGGTCTATGCTGTCGTATTGATTTTCTAACTTATTGAGAGTTTCACCTATTTGGACTAGACACATCAGTAAGGCGTCAAATCCCATCTTGTCATCGAGAGCAGCATATATAGAGTCATATCTCGACACAAAAGACTCAGCATCTTCTATCTTCTCTAGTATAAATTCTACTTTGCTCAAATCTTTAGACATATACAACATCTCTCATGGCATAGGTTTTAAATGTTTTTGAATTGTTATCTATAGATGCCAAATCCACATGAGAACAAAAGATATTTGACAGCTCCTGCTTGATACTTTCTAGTCTACCAAAAGCCCTGAATCCAGGATATAGCGCACAAAATCTATCAGCTCTTACATCGTACAATATATCAACATCACTGCTCGATGACGCCTCGTCTCTAGCTTGAGAGCCAAATATTCCTAACAAAATCACGCCTTCTGCTTCATATTTTGGTTTGATTTTTTTTAGACTATCTAGGATTTCTTGCTTGTTCACTGCTAAATTTCCTTTTTGCTGGTTTTGTATTATTGCCAAATTCTACTGTTTTCGTCATTTACAGCCCGAGTCTCACATTGCCATCTATCTGCGGTTCTTGCCTTTTGAGGTCACCCATCTTGAAGCTCTCATCCTTGACCTTGACAGCCACATCTTGATGGAGGCTGTTGATTTCTGGTGTCGGTCGCTCTATCATGGCTTTTGTCAGATAGCCACATACACCTAGCACATAAGCAGTTTCTCTATCACCGCCATCCTGACTGCTACGCCGTTTTGCACCTGCTCTAGCACCTTGCATCTAGGGTCTTCCATCACCTCATCTGATATATCAATATTTCTATGAACTGGACCTGGATGGAGAATGAGCAAATCCCTATCCCCAATCAGCTCGCTCGTGATACAAAAATCAGACGCATAGTCTTTGAGACTAGCGTAGCTAGGCTGTTCGTGTCTCTCTGTCTGAGTTCTGAGACTCATGATAGCGTCCACGCTGTCTATGACCCCTGATAGGTTTGATGTTTTGGGCATATCAACATTTGGCAAGAAATGTGGAGGAGCGACAAGCGTCACATCCATACCAAAACGAGTCAGGAGCTTGATATTTGAGTTTGCCACACGAGAGTTCTTGATGTCACCAACTATCGCTATTTTTTTGCCTTTTACACTGCCTAGATGTCGTTTTAGCGTGAACAAATCAAGTAGCGCTTGCGTCGGATGAGCGTGCGAACCGTCTCCGCCATTGATGATGGAGCCGGAGATATATTCTGATAGTTTTTGCGGTACACCTGAGTTTGATATTTGAGTTTGCCACACGAGAGTTCTTGATGTCACCAACTATCGCTATTT
>CAZNYV010000101.1:0-7733 GCA_964577355.1 uncultured Campylobacteraceae bacterium | reverse complement strand
GGTAGTGAAATTTATGGCATAGAAATTACAAGAATCAGAGAGATTCTGGTCTACCCAAGCGTAACATCTCTCCCAAACACACAACACTGGGTAAAAGGTGTCATCAACCTAAGGGGTGAGGTCACACCAATAATAGACTTGCGTGTTAGATTTAATACCACAAGCGACCCAAAATACACAGAGACAACAATAGTTATTGCCGTAAAAACAAATGACGGCAGAATGTTGGGGCTAGTAGTTGACAATGTAAGCGATGTTGAGACTATAGATTACGACAAACTTCTCCCTGCACCAGATATGGGAAGCTCCATTAGTGCTGAGTATCTAAAGGGCTTGATTAAAAAAGATGAAAGAATGGTAATCATACTAGATACAGAGAGAATACTTGACAAAAAAGAGCTTGATGCATTGTCAGCAATAGGCTCAAAGTATTAAAATGAACGACGCTTCAAGATTTGCCATCATAAGAGATGTGCTGTATAAAAATACTGGCATCAAACTAGATGACAATAAAGACATAATGATAGCCAACAGGCTAGACAAACTTCAACGAACCCTTCATAGTGTTGGTGATATAGATAAAATTTTGTCTGAAATATCTCGAGGTAAATATTTAGAAGAGTTTATCAATACCTTTACAACCAACAAAACTCATTTCTTTCGCGAAGGCTTTCACTTTGACGACCTAAAAGATAGGGTTTTGCCTCCTCTTTTCAAAACTGGAGCTGAGATTTCAATTTACTGCTCGGCATCGTCTACTGGTGAAGAGCCATACAGCATCGCCATGAGTGTTCAAGCGTCCAAAGAAGAGAATAGAGCAAGCTCTGCTAGGGTAAAAATTCTAGCTACTGACATCGACACAAATGTATTAGCAAAAGCAAAAGAGGGTATATATCGCTTCCATCCCCAAAAAAACGACTTTCCAGGGTGGGCTATCCCAAGCAAATTCTTTAAGCGAAGACTAGAGAATGGCGACACGCACGAGTTTTGGATTCAGGCAAAAGACGAGCTAAAGTCACTTCTGACATTCAATCAAATGAATCTAATGGCTCCAACTTATCCACTCAAGCAAGATAGTTTTGATGTTGTGTTTTGTAGAAATGTTCTGATTTATTTCTCAATTGAAGACCAAAATAAAATATTGAAAAAACTTTTTGCCGTCCTAAAACCAGGTGGAACACTATATCTAGGGCACTCAGAGAATCCACTAGACCTAACACCCTTGGTAGACAGATTGGGTAACAATGTTTTTATCAAAAAGGCTTAATAATTGGTAGTAAAAGGCGATCAGGACGGTGGCATCAAAAAGATGCGAGATACTGGGGTTCTACCAAACATCAATGGCTACAAATGTATATCAATAGTTGGTGGCGAATTTGCCATCACATCGGATAGCTCTGATATTGCCATATCAACACTTCTTGGCTCATGTGTGGCAATGATGTTTTATGATAAGAAACTCAAATTAAAGGCCATGAACCACTTTCTACTGCCAAGCGCAGGAGGGTTCAATGTCAGCTTCAGATATGGACTAAACTCCGTAGAAACTATGCTAAATGCCATGTACAAACTTGGCTCATCAAAAGAGAACTTGGAAGTCAAAATAACTGGAGGCGCATCGGTTCTAAGCTCCACAACCATAGATGTTGGTGAGAGAAATGTGAATTTTGCTAGAGATTTTTGCAAGTCTGAAAATATCAAAATTGTATCGGAGCATGTCCATGGAAATCACGGCAGGGTTGTTTTGCTTGCTGGTGATTTTAAAACCTTTATACGCTTTGTGACCAACAACGCTGTTGAGGAAAAAATCAAAACAGAAGAGCGAAAAACACTCGAATTTTCAAACAAAACAGAAATCATCACAGAGTCGAGCTCTGGTGATATTACACTATTTTAGTAGCAAAGTAGAGGGGGATATTTGTATACAGTTATTGTTATAGATGATTCAATGGTGATGCGTGAGCTGATACGGGAGGCCATAAATACCACTACAGATTTCAAAGTTATAGCAGTTGCGTCTGATGCATTTGAAGGGCGCGACAAAATAAAACAGTTCAATCCAGACCTAGTAACAATAGATATAAATATGCCCAAAATGGACGGGGTGGCATTTTTAAAAAATCTAATGAGACTACACCCAATGCCAGCCATAGTAATATCATCTGAAAGCTACAGAGGAAACGATGTGTTTGAGGATGGAGCAGTGGGTTTTATACCAAAAGCAGACTCAAATGGGGGCATGGAGCATTTTAAAAAAGATGTTTCAAACACTCTTATGTCTTTAGAATATTTTATTAAAAGATATGCAATGAAAAAACCAGGGAACGAACAAAAGACAACCAAAACCGACGAAATAGAATTAAAAAACAGTCCAGATGTCTTATTGCAAAAAAGACCAGCTGCGATGCCAGGTAAGAAGCTTATTGCTATTGGCTCATCCACTGGTGGGATAGAGACATTGATGAGTATATTCTCAGAATTACCAGTTGGACTTCCGCCAATAGTTATGGTACAGCACATACCATTTGGATTTTCGAAAAGCTTTGCTGATAGGCTAGACAAAATATCGCCAATTACCGTTCACGAGGCGCACGATGGGCAGATACTTGAGAAATCAAATGCATATCTAGCACCAGGAAATGCGCATATCATCGTTAACAAAAACTCTTCTGGTGAGTATTATATAACACTCAACAATGGAGAAAAAATCAGTAGACACAAACCTAGTGTTGATGTGCTTTTTAGAAGTGTAAACAATTGCGCTGGAAGTAGTGTTATGGGAATAATATTGACTGGCATGGGTGATGACGGTGCAACCTGTATGAAAGAGCTGTATGAAAATGGTGCCTTAACTATTGCACAAGATAAAGAGTCTTGCGTAGTTTATGGAATGCCATCAAAAGCAGTTGAGTATGGCGGTGTTCGAGAAACCGTAGAGCTTAAGCATATTCCTGCAAGAATTATACAGTTTAGTACTGGCAGGTAAATTGACTTCAAATATAAAAAAGGGCTGAGTATGGAATACACTAGAAATATTTCACCAGGAGAGGTTCTTCTGGACAAAAACACAATGATAACATCTATGACTGATGCAAGCGGAGTAATATTGTCTGCAAATGAAGATTTTTGCAAAATAGCGGGCTATACACTAAACGAACTTGTAGGGCAACCGCACAACTGCATTAGACATCCTGATATGCCAAAGGTCGCATTCAAAGACCTTTGGGACACTATTCAAGCTGGAAATGTTTGGCATGGAATAGTAAAAAATAAAACAAAAAGCGGTGGTTTTTACTGGGTATTTGCTACAGCATATCCAGTTACACTTTCAAATGGGCAAAAGGGTTATATATCAGTTAGAAAAAAACCTACAGATGAAGAAATAATCAAAGCTGAAGAGCTATATAAAACACTCAGATAGGAAATAAGTAAATGAACACTAAATCAATAATCTCAACAATTCTTGTAGCAATCGTTTCTGTCGTGTTTTGTTTGGCAATCGGAGCTTCACTCACTGCATCGCTCCTTCTGGTGCTGGTTCTGACAGGTATTAGCTCTATCAATCTGATTGGTGGTAGTTCTAATGACTCAAGATATGAAGATATAAAAAAGACACTCTCTGAGCTTTTGGATTTTGTACATGGCGATAGAAATATGACGACGCAACTAGTTGTCACAAAAGACGATAATCTAGCCGAGATAGAAACCCTAATAAACAAAATTGCGAAAGCATCCATGGATGTAAAAGACGGCGATATTAGAGTCTATGGTGAAATAATGATTATATTGGAAAAAATGGCTTCAGGAGCTATAGGTGATAAAATATCACAATCATCACCTTCAATAGAGATAAATTACATAGCCAAAACCATAAACTCAACAGTCGATACACTG
Organism: uncultured Campylobacteraceae bacterium; assembly: GCA_964577355.1. Lineage (GTDB taxonomy): Bacteria > Campylobacterota > Campylobacteria > Campylobacterales > UBA6016 > CAZNYV01. Next base: position 3,839 of record CAZNYV010000101.1, on the reverse strand, counting down.
CTTGCAAAAGTAGGAACAGACATCAATGAAATCACAAGCGTACTAGAAGATTACAGGGGTGCAAACTTCACATCATCCATATCAAATGCTACTGGCACAGTATCTTTGGTTATCAATAACCTTGGTAGCGAAGTATCAAATATGCTCAAAAATGGACTTGAAAACGGCTTGGCAATGCAACAAAATGCTGCCAGCCTAAAAGATGCCGTAGAAAACCTCTCAACATCTTCAAATCAGCAAGCCGCAAGCCTAGAACAAACTGCAGCCGCCATGGAAGAAATGACTGGGAATGTTCAATCAAATGCTCAAAAAGCAGACCAAATGGCTAGAATCGCAAAATCAGCTGGTGACGCAACAGCTCATGGAACAAAATTAGCAAACAACACTTTCTCTGCAATGAACGAAATTCAAAGAGCAACTGCGAGTATCAATGAAGCCGTGGCTGTTGTTGAAAATATTGCTTTCCAAACAAACATACTATCCCTAAATGCAGCCGTAGAAGCAGCCACAGCTGGTGAGGCTGGCAAAGGCTTTGCTGTTGTTGCCCAAGAGGTTAGAAACCTAGCCAACAGGTCAGCTGAAGCTGCAAAAACAATCAAACTATTGGCTCAACAGGCAGCTAGCAAATCAGATGAAGGTATGAATATTGCAAAAGATATGAACGATGGTTTTGTAACTATTGCTGAGAAGATAAACGAAACAGTGACGATGGTAGAAGATGTATCAGTAGCATCCAAAGAGCAGATGGCTGGAATCGAACAAATAAACGACGCAATAGCACAACTAGACCAAATGACTCAGGCAAACGCCTCTGTAGCAAGCCAAGCAGACTCTATAGCAAACCAAACCGCATTCATGGCTGAAGGGCTCGTCAAGGATGCAAATGCGAAGCAGTTCAAGGGTAAAGACGCTGTCCATATTCCATCATTTGAGTCAAAACACAAAATAGTATCGACACCGGCAATCAAAACGACACCAAGAGCCTCAATAGCACTAGGTAGAAAACCTGTGGCAGCAATAGCGAACACACACCAAGCAAAACCAGTTGCACCAAGCGCACCAAAAAATGACGATATATGGGAAAGCTTCTAGGCAAACAATAGACCAAAATGATATAGGCACAGCGTCTATATCATTTATTGAGTCATCATTCTTTCGTTTTTTACCTACAACAAATTCCAACCATCCACTCCCAAAAAGAAGTTGTTTTACGACATAATCCTGCCAAACCTAATCAAAGTGATAAAAATGACAAGTTTTGGACTTTCAGAACAGCTGCTAAAAGCCATTAATAAAGAAGGGTATCAAAGCCCAACACTTATTCAGCAAAAAGTAATACCGCTTGCACTAAGCGGAAATGATATTCTAGCAAAAGCTCAAACTGGTAGCGGAAAAACAGCTAGCTTTGTATTGCCTATTTTGGAGTTGCTAACTAGAAAAAACTATGAAGGCAAAGCAAGAACAAGAGCACTAATCCTAGCACCAACGAGAGAGCTAGCTATTCAAGTCTCTGCTACATTTGAAAAATTAGGGCAATTTTTGAGTAAAAAACCAAAAATCACCTGCATTATAGGTGGCGAAAGTATCGGGGAACAACTTATAAATATACAAAAAGGTAGTGAAATCGTCGTAGCCACCTCTGGTAGATTACTAGATATAATCAATAAAAAACAGTTAAATATATCACATTTGGATTTTTTTGTACTAGACGAAGCAGACAAAATGCTGAACCTTGGTTTTACCGAAGAGATTGATACTATTTTACGCGAACTACCTCCAAAACGGCAAAACCTACTTTTCTCTGCAACATATCCAACAGCAATCTTGCATATCGCATCAAAAATTACATCCAAAGCAATAGAGGTTGGCATTGAAGGCGACAAGCCTACAGTCGAGAAAATCACGCAACGAGCTATAGAGGTGGACAGTGAAAATAGAGGTCCACTTTTGAGACATCTACTTGACATGGCAAATTGGGAACGAGTTTTGGTCTTTATGGCAAACAAACGAGCCACTGACAATATGGCTGCCAAATTTAGAAAGCATGGGTTTAAAGCTGAGTCGTTTCATGGAGATTTAACCCAAGACGAAAGAACATACACCCTAAATCAGTTTAAGACAAAAAAAACAAACATACTGTTTGCGACAGACATAGCAGCGAGAGGGCTGGATATAGAGGAGTTGGAATGCGTTGTAAATTTTGACCTTCCACGCTCACCATCTGACTACATACATCGAATTGGACGAACAGGCAGAGCGGGAAAGTCTGGCACGGCAATATCGTTTGTATCACAAGAAAACAAGGAGCATTTTTTGCTAATTGAGAAGAAATCAAATATCAAGCTTGCGCTGGAGCATATAGAGGGGTTTAAACCAAACAAGAAAGAGATTGTCAAGACTCAGCATTCGGAACCTATAAAAGGCAAGAGAAAGAGCAAAAAAGACAAGGCGAGAGAGTTGCTGCTAGCATCTACAAATAATTCCAAATAGGGTGAGAAAAAATGAAGAGAGTGTTTGAGGTGTGAGAACTCAAAGAGAGCCGCACAAGGGCGCTCTTTGGTGAATGTGCTATAGTGCTGCTTTCGCTTTTTCTACGATTGTAGCAAATTCAGCTGGGTTATTCATAGCAAGGTTTGCAAGAATCTTTCTATCAAGTTCTATACCTGACTTTGCAAGACCGTTGATGAATTTCGAATAAGAGATTCCATTTAGTCTGCATGCTGCATTAATTCTAATGATCCAAAGTTTTCTGAATTCTCTCTTTTTTTGCTTTCTATCTCTGAATGCATAATAAAGGCTTCTTTCTAGTTGCTCTTTAGCTTTTCTGAAGTGTTTTCTTCTGCCGCTAAAAAAGCCTCTGGCCATTTTTAGTATTTTTTTGTGTCTTCGTCTTCTGACTACACCTGTTTTTACTCTCATCTATCTTTACCTTTTGACTTTAATTTTTTATCTTAGGTGCCGCAATTTGCGGACTTTTCCCATAATTGGGAGGCCTTAATTTACATCATGCAAAGCATTTTTTTGACATGGTCTTCGTTTGCACTGTGAACGCTTTTTGCAGCTTTCAGATTTCTCATTTTTTGTGGGGTTTTTTTAGTAAGTATGTGGCTTCTAAAAGCAGCGCCTCTTTTGATTGAAGTTTTTCTAAGGTTAAATCTCTTAGCAGCACTTTTGACCGTCTTCATTTTTGGCATCTCTAATTCTCCTTTCATAAGATATACAGTATCGCTTTTTGGAGTAAATCCAAAAAGCTCCTAAAGCACACCGCCAATAGCGGCGTCAATAAATTGTTTTGTATCGCTTTTTGGAGTAAATCCAAAAAGCCTGCTATGGCACACCAGCTAAGGCTGGCGTATTTTACAACTTCACAATGTTTATTGGAAATATGTGAAAAAAGTTGGGGATTATAGCAGGTTTACTCTTTAAGCAGACGGTTTGTTGACTTTTTTTGGAAGCACCATCATATTAACATATCTGCCTTCTAGTATTGGCTCCTTATCCTTGTCGCCAATATCCTTAAAAGCATCGTAAATATTATTTAACATTACTATGCCAGCTTGAGGAGAAGCCATCTCACGACCACTCAAGAACACTTTAAAACGAACATGTTTTTTTGCTTCCAAAAACTCTCTAGCATGTTTCAATTTATAATCAATATCATGTTGTGCTATTTTGAGTGTTAGTTTAATTTCTTTCACATCGATAACAGTCTGTTTTTTCTTAGCTTCTTTTAGTTTTTTCTCTTGTTGATATTTATACTTGTTGTAGTCCATCACTTTGCAAACTGGTGGTGATGCAGCAGGAGAAATACAGACTAGATCGAGACCTCTGTCTTGTGC
>CAZNYV010000100.1:0-7742 GCA_964577355.1 uncultured Campylobacteraceae bacterium | reverse complement strand
AGTAGCTTGACTCTGTTATTTAGTCCTGTCAGTTCGTCTATTAGCTGTTTTGGTACAACCCTGTGCTCTCTAAGAACATCCGTGATGTCATGCCTAATGCTGACATAGTGCTCTATTACCCCGTCTTTTCTGACGATTGGAACGATGGTTGTGTCTACTATGTATTCGCTACCATCCTTTGCTCTGTTTTTGACTACGCCCTGCCAAGTGTTGCCGCTTTTGATTGTTTGCCAAAGCTCTCTAAATGTCTCCATCGGCATCTCTGGGTGTCTAACAATATTGTGCGGATGACCTAATAGTTCATCTCTGGAGTATTTTGAGACCTCGCAAAATTTATCATTAACATACTCTATAACACCTAGTTTGTCTGTGACAGATACTATGTTGCTTGTGTCTAGTGCTTCTATAAAGCCTTGTATAATTGATTCATGGGTAGCTTCAAATGGAAGTTCTTTTTCTATATTTATAGTGTCAACTAGATTTCTGTTCATTTTTCAATCTGCCCATTTATGTGATAGTTATTCTATTGTATATAATTTGGGCTTTTATGGTTGGTTGGTAAATCGGACAAATTAAGCCCTAAATCAATACTATTCACTTTCCAAATTTATATACATTAGAAGCTAGATGTTAACAGATCAATTCGGTAGAAAAATAGATTATCTTAGACTCTCCGTCACGGAGAGATGCAATTTCAGATGTACATATTGTATGCCAGAAAAACCGTTCAGTTGGGTTCCAAAAGAAGATTTGCTCAGTTTTGATGAGCTGTTTTTGTTTGTCAAAATGGCAATTGATGAGGGAATAAGGAAGATTCGAATCACGGGCGGAGAGCCGACACTTAGAGAAGACCTTGATAGATTTTTCAAAATGATTTTTGATTATAGTGATGAAGTTGATATTGCGCTCACCACAAATGGCTATTTGATGGCTGAATATGCACAAAGATACGCTGATGCTGGACTCAAGAGAATCAACATCTCACTTGACTCAATCAATCGTGAAACCGCCAAAAAAATAGCTGGCGGCAAAGATGTGTTGCCGAATGTGCTACGAGGGATTGAGGCGTGCAGGGCGGCTGGTATTAGGGTGAAGCTCAATTGTGTTCCTATTCAAAATATAAACGACAATGAGTTGATAGATATTTTTGAGTTTTGTAAAGAGAAACGAATTATGCTCAGGTTTATAGAGTTTATGGAAAACAAGCTTGCTGGTGGCGTAAAAGGTCTTGTTGGTGACGAGGTTAAGGCAATCTTGAGGCAGAAGTATACTTTCGCAGAAGTTGAAAAAGACTTTGCCTCGCCAGCAAGACTCTATATGACTGATGATAACTATATGTTCGGGATTATTGAGCCGCACAAAGATGATTTTTGTGCCTCATGCAACAGAGTTAGACTGACAGCTGATGGGCAGTTGATACCTTGCTTGTATTTTGACGAAGCCAGTAGTGTAAAAGATGCTCTTAGAAGTGGCAATGCAAATGCTGCTATGGATATATTTAAGAATGTGTTAAAAAGCAAACCCGAGAAAAATCGCTGGAACAATAATGGTGAAGTGGAAGTCTCTTCTAGGGCTTTTTATATGACTGGCGGATGAGAGGAGTTTTGAATGATAATTAGAAAGCTATTTAAATTTGAAAATGCACATATTGTTCGGAACTGCTCGACGGATAGATGCAAACACTCTATCCATGGACATAGCTATAAGGTAGAGGTCTTGCTTAGTTCAAACTATCTGGATAATGGTCAGATGGTATATGATTTTGGGCTTGTTAAGCAGTCTATATACAGAATAATAGATGCCTTCGACCATGCTATCACGCTTTGGCAAGATGATGATGCTGGGTATATTGAGTTTGCAAAGAAATTTAGCAAAAGATGGATAATCCTGCCCGTAAGTCCTTCGGCTGAGCAGTTTAGTAGGGTGATTTTCCTACTTGTAGATGAAATGCTCTCAAGAATAAATTTCTCAAACGGTGAGCGAGAAGTTGTGCTCCATAGCATCATAGTGCATGAAACTGATACTGGTTATGCTCAATGTTTTGCGGACGATGCGAGAAGCCCGCTTATGGGAATTATTGATACGACAAAAATAGTTTTTAGTGAAGAGCTAAAAGCAGAATTCAATAAAGAGCAAAAAGCTCTAAAGGATAATTAAATGCAAAAAATACTTAATATTTTAACTTCTATGAAATTGGCTATGGCGCTTGTTCTAATCTTTGCAATCTCTTGCGCTGTTGCGACTTTTGTTGAGAATGACTATGGCACACAGACAGCTAGGGCTCTGATTTACAATGCGGCATGGTTTGAATTATTGCAGGCCGCACTCGGTGTTATCGTGGCTACCATGATGATAAAGTACAAGATATATCTAAAGCCAAAAACACCTATCTTTGTTCTGCATTTCGCATTTATTTTGATTCTACTCGGCTCTGGACTTACTAGATATGTTGGCTATGAGGGTGTTTTGCATGTCAGAGAGGGTGAGAGCGAAAACAAAATGCTTTCATCTGAGAGCTATATAACGCTCAAAGCTAGTGGCGAAAATGGAAAAGTGTTGCTACAAAAACCAGTTCTTTTTTCTGCGGTAGGTAGTCAGTCTTTTTCGGCATCATTTGAAGCGGATGGCAAGCCTTATAATATCAATATGACGAGCTATACTCCAAATGCTGTAAAAACACTCGAAGAAACTCCAAATGGTAAGCCGATGGTAGCTCTTGTGGTCTCTAGCCAAAATGCTGAACCAGCGCAAAAAATAGTTGCAAGTGGTGAATCGTTTGAGTATGGGGATACTATTTTTTCTTTGAATAAGGAAGTTAACAGTAGTGGTAAAAAAATTGTTCGATTGGCTACAAAAGATGGCAAGTTCTATATGTCATCAGAACAAGATATAAAAACACTAGAAATGGCTACAAGACTTGAAGCTGTACTAAAATCAAATGATATTTATGAGTTTACAAAAGGCAAATTATACGCCGTCGAAGGGGTGTCGTTTGTTCCAAAAGCGATAGTGGCAAGTGGAAAAATAACAATCAAACAGCAAAAAAAGAGCAAAAAAATGCAATCAGCCAATGATATGCTGAGCTTTGAGCTCTCTTCTGGAACACTCAAGACTGATGTCGAAGTATCAGGACAAGCTGGCGTATTCGATGAGGGTGTGAGAGTTGTGCTTGATGGAAAAAGTTTCGATATAAGCTATGGTTCAAAGATTGTCAACCTTCCATTCTCTGTCAAGCTAAATAAATTTACACTTGATAGATACCCTGGCTCCATGAGTCCTTCTTCTTATAAAAGCTCTGTAGAGGTGCAAAAAGATGGTAAAAAAGAGTTTGATTATGAGATATATATGAATCACACTTTGGATCAGGATGGATATAGATGTTTTCAATCCTCGTACGATAGTGACGAGAAGGGTACGATATTGTCCGTGAGCAAAGACCCTGGTAAGCTACCAACATATCTAGGCTATATTCTTCTAGCGGTAGGTATGATTTGGTCATTTTTCAATCCAACTGGTAGATTTGCGACACTCAACAAGATGCTCAATGAATCAAAAGCCTTGCTACTAGCTTTTGGCATGTTCGCAATGCTATCTAGCGTCAACTTGCAAGCAGAACAAAATAGTTCAAAAGATATGGCGACACAGATTGCTGATTCTTTCAAACCGATAGACAAAAGTGTTTCTGATAGATTTGGTAGATTGATGGTGCAAGATTCTCAAGGAAGAATCAAACCGATAAATACCCTCTCGACAGAAGTTCTCAACAAAATATATGGCAAAAGTTCCATTATGGGTATGAACTCAGACCAAGCTTTGCTTTCGATGATGTTGCAGCCAAAAAGCTGGCAGTATGTAAAAATGTTCAAAATCACACATCCAGACATCAAAAAAGCACTTGGTTTGTCAGAAAATGATGATAGAGCTTCTTTTAATGATATATTTGAGTCAAATGGACAAGATGTGAACTACAAGCTTGCCAGAGCTGTCGATGAGGCAAACCAGAAGCGTCCAGCCGAGAGAGGCACGCTTGAAAAAGATATTCTAAAAATAGATGAAAAAGTAAATGTAAGTTATATGGTATTTACTGGTCAGCTTCTCAGAATATTTCCAAAGCCAAATGATAACAATAATACATGGTATGACCCTGCAACTGCGATTATGGGCTTTGAGCCAGAAGTTGGAACAAACATCAAAACTATGATGAGTATGTATTTCACCAAGCTAGATAGTGCAAAAGATGAAACTAGCTATGCTGAAGCAAATAAAATGGCTGATTTTATTGGAGAGTATCAGAAAAAAATTGGCGCATCGGTATATCCTGATGATTCAAAAATATCTGCAGAGCTGTTTTATAACAAAGCAGATATTTTCAAAAATCTAATATTTGTCTATCTGCTGATTGGTTTTGCATTGCTGGGTGTTGAGATAGCAAAAATAGCTAGAGTGCAAAGAAATTTTGCAAGTTCCACAAAAATCTTGTGGGCAATACTAGGACTTGGATTTGTGGCACATACTGCAAATCTAGGTCTGAGATGGTATATCTCTGGTCATGCACCATGGAGTGATGGCTTTGAGTCGATGACATATATTGCATGGGCTACTATTTTGGCTGGATTTATTTTCTCCAAAAAATCACCAATCTCTTTTGCTCTAACTGCGATACTCTCGGCAATTATTCTATTTGTTGCGCATCTGAGCTGGATGGATCCGCAAATCACGAATATAGTTCCAGTTCTCAAATCTTATTGGCTAACAATTCATGTATCAATGATTACGGCGAGCTATGGATTCTTGGCTCTCGGAGCGTTGATTGGGTTTGTGTCACTCGTGATATTTATATTCAAAGACGAGAGCAAAGCCCATCTTGACAGCACGCTAAAAGAGCTGGTGATTATCAATGAAATGACACTCATTGTTGGTCTGATGATGTTGACTATTGGAAATTTCCTTGGTGGTGTTTGGGCTAATGAGTCGTGGGGTAGATATTGGGGATGGGATCCAAAAGAGACTTGGGCACTTATTTCCATTTTGGTGTATACGATAGTTGTTCACTCCAGATTTATTCCTGTTTTCAAAAGTATATACGCTTTTTCAGTTCTATCTGTAGTGGCATTTGGCTCTATTGTTATGACATATTTCGGCGTCAACTTTTATCTATCGGGTCTTCATAGCTATGCTAGTGGCGATCCTGTGCCAGTGCCGACATTTATATGGGTTACAATCGTGATAGTTATTATGGCGATAGTGATGGCGTATAAAAATAGAAAACTAACTGTTTAGCGTGGTACAATAAGCATTATTTGGTATGTAAATTGCTTTTAAATCCATAAAACTTTCTAAGGGGTTTTATGGATAAAATTGTAGCAGCTTGCGAAGGTTGCGCTGGAGATTATATCTGTTCAAAGAGATATGAATGTAAAAGATACGCTAAGCACCTGTTGTTAATGAGAGATTTTCAGGCAAGAGCTCGATACTATATTATGCCAGACGCTTGTTTCTTAGGAAAATACTTTATTGAGTTGCCGCACAATATGCACATTGATGAATATTTGACTGACGAGGCTATGTGAAAATACTCTTTTCACCAAGTGAGTCAAAACTTCTCGGTGGAGAAAATCTCCAGCTTGATACTACTTCAATGTTATTTCCAGACTATGCACATAAAAGAGATGTCATTTACCAAGCGTATTGCAGATTTGTCGAGAGCGCAGGTAGCGAAGAGCTAAAGAGAATATTTGGCGTCAAAAATCCAAAAGAAATCTCAGAGTATGTCGGCTCAATAGATGCTCAAGCTCTGATGCCAGCGATACGGCGATATTGTGGTGTGGCATATGACTACCTAGATTTTTCCTCACTACTAGACAGCGGCAAAGAGTATATATACAACAATACCATTATCTTTTCAAACATCTTTGGACCTATTTTGGCAAGGGATATGATTCCTAACTACAAGCTAAAACAGGGCGAATCCTTTGATAGTATAAATATTGAAGAGTACTACAAGGGCATATTCTCATCCAAGTTGGATGATTTTTTGGCTGATGAATTTGTACTAGACTTGAGAGCTGGATACTATGATAAATTCTACAAACCATCAAAACCTTTTACGAGTGTAAAATTTCTCAAAGACGGCAAAGTTGTCAGCCATTATGCAAAGGCTTATAGGGGATTACTGCTCAGGGAGGTCGCTATTCATAATATCAACACACACGATGAACTGATGGCTTTGAATATCAAAAACCTGAAGATTGTTGAGATAAAACATATCGGCAAAAAGTGTGAAGTTGTATTTGATATAGTTGATTTATAGATATGAGATGCACTGGTTGTTTTTGTCTACCAAGAAGCTACCATAACCTTGCGGTATTTTGATTGTGCTATCTATCAATAGTGCTGTCGAAAAAATACCAGACACGAAAGCACTATCCCCAACAACACTAGCCTGAGAAATATTTGAGCTACATCTACTACTGGTTTGAATATATGAAAATACTTTTTCATCAATCAGGATACTTCGTTCGTAATGTCCAGATGTAGTAATGGATTTGCCTGTCAACTCTATTGTTGTGATGTCTTCGGAGGGTTGCTCTGGGTTTTTGATTCCGATTCTCCAAGCTCTGTCACCATTGGAGCCAAGCGCAAATATATCACCTGCAAAGTTCAGTAGAGCATTTTTGATTTTATGCCGCCTTAGTATTTTTACACAACTATCAAGTGCGTATTCTTTGATTACACCGCCTAGGTCAAGTTTTGTATAAGTGTTTGAAAAAGATATTTTGTTGCCATCAATTGAGAAAAGTTCACTGCTGGCATATGGTGTTAGCGCTTGAGTTAACTCGTCAAATTCAGATAATGTTTTTGCTCTCAGCCTCTCTTTTAGCGTTCCAGCAAAGGCTATGTCGAAAGCATATCCAGTTTGTTTACTGCGTAAAAGAACTTCTCTAAGGATAGTTGCAGTCTCTACATCTATATTTACTGTATCAGTGGTTCTGTGGTTGATTTGGTTCAAATAGGAATTTGGGTCAAAAAAACTATATTTTTGTTCAAGTCTTTTTGCTTCTTTGTGAACCGCGCTAGCTATGTTTTGGCACGCTAGGCGGCTTTTTGCTTCTAGTTTGATACTGCATGGAGATGCAAAAGCACCAAAGCTAAATTCGCAAAAAATCATTTACGCCGATATAGACAGAGTGCTTGCTTGTGACGAAGAAAGCCCTGAGCTATTTGACAGAGATGAAGTGTAGCTTGAAATCATTTTTTGCATCATAGCTTCTAAAGAGGCTTGAACTGTGTCTGAACTGCTTTGAGTAGCATCTGTACTGCCACTTGCGCTAGTTCCACTTGAACCGCCACCATGGTGATGATGACCACCTTTGTGTGATTTCATGTTTTGCTCTATTGTATTTAGAGCGGTTTTTGCACCACTAATATCGTTTGCATCAAGAGTTGATGATAGAGCGCTTAAATCTTTTTCAAGACCACCTTGCTTGCTTGTGTTAGATGACTGACCCTGTGCCGCTTGCATATTCTGCATAATAGTGCTCAAAGCATCTTTTGCGGCACTGACATCGCCTGAATTTAGAGCTGTTTCAAGTGCTGCAAAGTCTTTCTTCTGGTCTGGACCAGATGACTGTTTGCTTGAAGCTATTTGTGTTTTTGCACTAGCATAGCTAGACCCCTGTAGCAATAGCTGAGCCAATGCATCCATTGCGCTATTTTGTCCACCAGCTGACATTATACCGCCG
>CAZNYV010000099.1:0-7902 GCA_964577355.1 uncultured Campylobacteraceae bacterium | reverse complement strand
ACTCCAGAGAATCATTGGAACTTGGAGCAGTTGTATCGTTGCAGATTGAGAGAACAAGTGTTATAATGCTAAACCGTACGGCTATGAAAAATAGCGGAATCAGTTTTATAGACTCTTTTTATAGAATAGTTAAAATGGTTAATTAGGGAGACTTTTGCGTAATCAGCTTGGACTTAAACTTTCAACCAAAATAATAGTCACTTTCATAGTGGCATCCGTTGTTATTTTTAATTTTATTGCATATTCAATTGATAAAATTATACAGAGCAATTCGTATGAGGCTGAAAAAGAAAAAGCAGTATTGTTGCTCAATGGAATCTCTTCTGAAATAGCCATGAATGTTTATCTCGGGCTTTATGGTGATGCTGTAGAAAAATCAAAAAATCTATTTCGATATGATGGCGTGCTGGCTGTCAAGGTGCTGAGTGCAAACGGCAAACTCCTTGGAGAAAACTTCAGAGATCATCTTGATAAGACAAAACTAGAATCTGCCATCAAAACACATATAGACATCAAAGACCAAGTAACAGGACAGCCTTTGGCTAAGGTTGAGATGGGCTACTCAAATGAAAATTATCTAAAACTAATAAGTAGTTTCAGGCAAGCTGTTGTTGATGTTGTAGCTGTTTCGTTTGTTATGCTGCTGGTAGTTTTGGGTTTTATAAAATACCTTTTGAGTCCATTGCGAGATATAGCAAACAAAATGCGGGATTATCGCCCTGGCAAGCATATTGAGTTTAATATTATTGACCACCAAAACGAAATAGGTATGATTGTGTCAGCATTTAGAAATATGCAAAAAAATATTGATGACTATAGCTCTCAACTCAACACCATAAATCAAAACCTAGAACAAAAAATAGAAGACAAGACTGCAGAACTCAGTTATGCGTACTATTATGATGCTCTGACCAAACTGCCAAACAGAAACAAACTAAGAGAAGTAATCAAGTCGAACAATAGTGTTCTTGTTATATTGAACATAGACGACTTCAAAGAGGTTAACGATTTTTATGGTTTTGTCGCTGGTGATGAGATTTTGGCTGGCGTTGGTGGTTGGTTGGCATCTTGTGGATATGATGCTTATAGATTGAGTGGAGATGAGTTTGCTATCCTTTTTGATGCCAAAATGGACAAGACTTGGCTGGTTGAGCATATTGATAGGCTTCACGAAGAGCTACATAGTACTTTTTTTGTGCATGGAGAAGAGTATATTCAGCTAAATGCAACACTTGGCGTATGCTTTGAGGATGAAGATATACTTGGCAAGGCAGATATTGCTCTACATACAGCAAAACAGAGAAAAGAAGCCATTGGCGTGTATTCAAAAGAGCTTCATGTGGAAGCCAAGTATGAACACAATATCAATATGACGAAAATTATCAAAAATGCTTTGGATGATGGTAGAGTTATCGCTCATTATCAGCCTATTATGGATATAGAGAGTGGTTCTGTGGTCAAATATGAAACGCTTATTCGCATAGTTGATAACAATGGGCATATCCTAATGCCAAATGATTTCTTGCCAATAGCCAAAAAGAGTAGATTTTATCCTGAACTCACAAAACGAGTGGTGCAATTGGCGTGTGAGCAGTTCAAAGACCGCACAGAGCAGTTTTCTGTCAATATATCTATTGCAGATATTATGGCTGCGGATACGGTTGAATTTATATTGAATTGTGTCAAGAATACAAATGTTGGCGATAGAATAATATTTGAAATGCTTGAATCAGAGGGTATTGAAGAGTTGGCTGAAGTGTCGAGGTTTATCACTGAAGCAAAAAAACTAGGTGCAAAAATAGCTGTCGATGACTTTGGTACAGGATATTCAAACTTTGAGCATATTCTCAAACTAAAAGTCGATTACCTCAAAATAGACGGTTCGTTGATTCGTCATATCAATGCTAGACAAGACGCGCATGTGATAGTTGATACTATTGTTGGCTTTGCTCACAAGCTTGGAATATCTGTTGTTGCTGAGTATGTTTGTGCTGAGGATATATTTGATACCGTAAAAGGACTTGGTATCGAGTTTGCGCAAGGCTATCATGTAGGCAAGCCCGCAGCCTTGGCGGCGTAGGAATAAATATGAACTGCCTAAAATTTGGGCTTGACAAGCATTATATATTTCAGTATATTACGAAATCGTTACAAGTCGATAAATTACAAAAAGGAATAATATGACAAGACTAAAATTGAGCCTCGCAGCAGTGATGGCACTGGGCGTGGCTACAAGTGCGATGGCGGCAGATGATGTAGCTAGTGCTTTTAAAGAAGGCAAGCTGGATGGCAGAATAAGACTTCATTACTTCTATACTAATTGGGATGATAATGATCAATGGGATAATAAGTATTCCAGTGCAACACCTACAGTAGTGACAAAAAATGGCGATAAGTCAGACAGGGACTCAAAAGGTCTAGCAATTGGCGGTAGCTTAATATACAAAACAGCTCCGCTGTATGGTACTAGTGTAGGTGTTGGATTTTATACTACCCAAAACGCTGGTTTGACAGAGGATGGCGCAAACTCTGTTGGTAGCAGAATAACTTCAGGGTCATATAAAAACACAACAGCATCAGACCTTTTTGCAAGAGGTCCAGGGGCTACTACTGATTATGCAAGTGGATATAGTGTGTTGGCTCAATCGTACGTTCAGTACAACATCGGTAAGACAGACATTAGACTAGGTCGATTGTTGATGACCAATCCATTTATTAGTCCAAACGACACAAAGATGATTCCAATAGCCATACAAGGTGCCTCCGCACATGTGGCTGAAATAGGCGATACGCTCATCACTTTTGATTATGCCAACAAGATAAAAGAGAGAGGTATGACATATTTTGGTAATATGGCTGATACGGGAGATGCTCCAGATGCTATTAAAAACTATTACCACACTCATTATACTGCTACTACAACAGACGGACTAGCTGCTAGTACAATAGCAAATTATGGTTCAGGAGGTGAAGCTCCATCGGTATATATAGCAGGTATAAAAAATAAATCTATCAAAGATTTAGAGCTTCAAGCATGGGTGATGAACTGGCCAGATATTGTGCGACAATATATGTTAGAAGCTAATTATGGTATAAAAGTTGGCGATACTGGACTAAGTTTTGGTGCTAGGTATATGTCTCAAATAGACGAAGGTGCTGGTGATATTATTAGACCAATGGATGGTGCTGGTTTGTATAACGACCTTGGTGTCACAAATTCCAAGCCAACTGGTAGCAAGGCGAGTGATATTGATAAAAAAGGCGACAATAACAATAAGATTGACACACATCTCCTAGCTATTAGAGCAATGGCAACCCATGACAAAGCAAGATTGCTCCTAGCATACGCACAAACAAGTAAAGATGGCGACTTGCTGGCTCCATGGAGAGGCTTTCCAACCGAGGGATATACTAGAAGTATGACGCAAACCGATTGGATAGCAAACACTAAATCATACAAAGTACAGATTGATTATGATTTTTCAAATATCGCAAAAGGCTTGAGTGCTCTGGTTAGCTATGCATACTATGACAAAGACCCAAGCAAGGTTCCATATCAAGGTCTTACCGACAGATACTATGGCAATGGCGACTGTAGACAGGTAAATATTGATGTCAAATATGCTGTTCCAAGTATAAAAGGTCTCGATTGGAAGCTTAGATTGATGGCGCAGAAAAATGATGTTGTGCCTACAACAAAACTGCTTGGTACGGCAAACTCATATGCTACAGCCTCTGAAGGTTTTGGAAACAATACCTCAAACAGAGAAATGCGAATCGAGATGAACTACAATTTCTAAATCTCTTGCTCTTGGTGGTTTAGGCTACCAAGGGCTTTTTCGCATAAATCCACGACACTTTCGACAACCACTTTTTAATCAATGTTCACTAAAATGCTTCTTGAATAAAAATAATTTACCACCAAAAATACTAAAAACAAAAAAGAGCTTTGATGAGCAATAGACTATATAGATTTGCAGAAAACTTCATATTTCATACTCATGGATGGCACTGGCTACTGGCTTTTTTGCTGTTTCCACTCTCTCTTGCGTACTGTTTTGTCTGTATCTTTCGCAAGCTTATTTCATTTGAGAGAGATTTTGGAATTCCCATCATATCTGTTGGCAATTTGACCGTTGGAGGAAGTGGTAAAACTCCAGTCACCATTGCTCTTGCAAAACTATTAGACAGACCAGCCGTGGTACTTCGCGGATATGGTCGCAAATCAATCGGCTTGGTTGTCGTCTCTGATGGCAACAAAATTTTGACAACAGTAGATAGTAGTGGCGACGAGGCGATGGAGTATGCAACTAGTATATCAACTGCCGTGGTTATAGTGAGCGAAGATAGAGCATTAGGCATACAAAAAGCAAAAGAGCTGGGCGCGCAAACCGTATTGCTAGATGATGGATTTGGCAAGTTTAATATCAAAAAATATGACATATTGCTTGAGTTGGCACAACCACCAGTAAATCCATTTTGTCTACCAGCTGGACCGTATAAGTGTCCTTTTTTTATGCGAAATTTTGCCGACTTGATATTTCGTGAAAATGTGCATTTCAGGCGCTCAGTAGAGGTAGTCTCAGCGACAGACAAAATGCTTTTGGTTACAGCTATATCCAATCCATCTAGGCTTGAGCCATTCTTGCCAGATAGAGTAGTAGATAGACTGTATTTCAAGGATCATGACTATTTTGATGAAGTTGTTATGGAGGCAGCGGTAAAGAAAAGTGGAGCAAATAGCCTGTTGGTCACTGGCAAAGATGCGGTCAAGCTAACAAACTATAGTGGAAAACTCTCGATAATGAAGCTAAACATCGAGTTTGATTTGGCGACTGTCAAAACGATTGAAAGCTTAGATGGGATAAAATTAGCCCCATTTGAATCTGAGAGGTAGCAGTTGAGTTTAAAAGAAGATATAGCAGTAGTCAAAGAAGAGATTTCTACTGAAGAGCAGTTTTTGACAAGTTTTATCAAAATAGAAAAGTTTGTCAAAAAATACAAAAATATGTTTTTTGCACTGGTTGCGGTCGTATTGATTGGTGTGGTCGGGTATATCGGATATGATTTGTATGAGCAAGACAGATTGTCAAAAGCAAACGCAGCTCTGGTAGCTTTGATTCAAAACCCTACCGACAAGGCTTCTTTGGATATGTTGCAAGCAAAAAGCCCAAAACTATATGAAGCTTATGTGTTTGCCAATGCTATGGCAAAAAACGACAAAGATGGGCTTCAAAAACTCTCAAGTGCACAAAATCAGGTCTTTGCAGACTTGGCTCGCTATCAGCATGCAGCTGGCAGTTCAAATGAAAATGAGTTGAGAAGCTACGCATCAAGCAAAGAACCTATACTAAAGGATTTTGCGAACTTTTTACTAGCACAAAAAGCAATAGACAAAAATGACACAAAAGCTGCCTCTGAGTTTTTGTCAAAAATCCCAGTTGGTTCAAATCTAAAAGAACAGGCTTCTTATCTCGAGCATCTTCTTATTAAAAATAAAACAAAGTAGTAAAAATGAAAAAAATCACTCTTTTAACCATTGTAGCGGCAGTGTTGAGCTTTACGGGTTGCAGCGACAAGCAGTTTTATAAACCTGAAAATATATCTGGAAATGTGCAGTTTGACAAAAGTCTACCAAGTAGAATAATTAGTGTAAATACACAAGGCGCCACACTAAAAGATGGCTCGTTTATCACAAAAGATGGTGGCGTAGCAGGTTTCAAGATGCCTGATGGTTACGAGCTTATGTCAAAAAGAGATGATATTGTCGCCGTTGCTGACAAGTTTGGCAATGTAATTGTTTTTGATGGTTCAAAAGAGTTTACAAAAGTGAAATTTGACTCAAGGGTCGTATCTGCTTCGGCTACAAAAGATATGATTGCATTCATAGCCGCAGACAACAGTGCGCTTTTGTATGATATAAAAGCAAAAGAGGTGGTGTTTAAGCAAAAAAATGAAGAGGCTGTAGCCGTCAATGCAAAGATAGCAGCTCCATATTTTCTCAATGAGCTTGTGATATATCCTACACTCGATGGTAAGCTTTTTATCTATGACACAAAAGATAAAAAAATAGCCAAAGACTTGGTGATTGCAAACGAGAAAAACTTCAACAACATCATATTTTTGGATGTAATTGAAGATAGACTGATTGCAGCAACCTCAAACAAAGTATTTTCAATCAGTCCAAAATACATGAACTCTTTTGATGCTGATGTATCTGACATTATTTTTATCAAAAACGCTGTCTATATCTTCACGATGGATGGCAGAATCATTATGACTGACTCCGACCTCAGAAAGGCTGGAGAGAAAAAATTTCCTTTTGCTAGATTTGTTGGTGTCATTTACGGTAAATACATATATGCTGTCGAGTCTCAGGGTTATTTGATAGCAACTGATATAAATCTCAAAACCTCAAATATATTTAGATTCTCAAATCCACTATTTGGAAGCCTCTTTGGCGGAGAGTCATTTGAGGATTTCTTGTTTACAACAAAAGACGCTATTTATTATGGAGACAAGCAGTTTACGCTCGCTAAATAAGCCCATAGATGTTGTTGTGTGAAATAGGAAATAGCTTTTATCATTTTTACAAAAATGGTGCGTTTTGGAAAGAGGAGGCGTACAAGCTCCCTAATCTCCGCACGAAAGAGCCTATTTACACAATTAGTGTCAACGACAAGTCTCTAAAAAGGCTTAAAGAGTACTATGAAGTAATTGAGATTGATAAGTTTTGCCATCTCGATACTGGTTATGCAGGGCTAGGTGTTGATAGAGCTTTTGCCTGTATGGCGATAGATGACGGTGTTATTGTCGATGCTGGAAGTGCTATAACAATAGATGTTATGCAGGGCGGATCGCATTTGGGCGGATTTATTTTACCAGGATTTGCAGCTGTAAAGGGTGCTTTTGATTCTATTTCAGAAAAGCTAGATGTCGGTGTAAATTTTGGCGTTAGCCTATCAACCCTGCCTCAAAATACAAAGGATGCAGTAAGCTTCGGGATGGTTTATCCCGTAATTAGCGCTATCGAGAGCGCTTCTCGAGGTAAATTTATACATTTCACTGGTGGTGATGGGCAGTTTTTGTCCAAATTTTTTCAAAATTCTATAGTGGACGAACTGATGGTATTTAAGGGAATGCAAAAAGCTCTCAAAAGGGAAGGAATATGGTAACAATAGCTCTGCCAAAAGGTAGGATAGCCGAACAAACGCTAGATATTTTCAAAAAGATATTTGGCGATGAGTTTAAATTTGAAGATAGAAAATTGATTTTGGAGCAGAGAGGATTTAGATTTTTGCTAGTCAGAAATCAGGATGTTCCTACTTATGTTTTTCATGGTTCTGCTGACATCGGCGTTGTTGGTTTTGATGTACTAGAGGAAAAGGGCTATCCGCTTGTAGAATTAGCTGACCTAGGTATAGGCAAATGCAAAGTTGTTGTCGGGATGAAGAGTGGTCAGAGTGTGGATTATACAAAGCACCGAATCTCTGTCGCCACAAAAATGGAAAAAATCACAAAAAACTATTTTGACCAAAAAGCGATGGCAGTTGAAATCATCAAGCTGTACGGTTCTATTGAGCTGGCACCATTGGTAGGGCTAGCGGATGCTATTGTTGACATCGTAGAGACTGGCGCGACTATGAAACAAAATGGACTTGTAGAGGTAGAAACCATCATGGAGTCCTCTGCTAGACTTATTGCCAACAAAAATAGCTTTGTAGCCCGCAAAAAAGAGATTTTGGAGTTGACGACTCAAATAGAAAAGCATATCAAATAGATCTCGTATGAAGAACCTCGATTTCTATGCCCATATAGAGGAGTTGATTCCTTTTGGCGAGCAAATTTCACCGCTTCCGCACCCGATATCAATAACACTTTTGGCACCTAGTTTTTGCAGCT
>CAZNYV010000098.1:0-7909 GCA_964577355.1 uncultured Campylobacteraceae bacterium | reverse complement strand
CATTCCGCCTATGGATCAGACCGCTCAGACACAGGGTACACCAAACTCTCAAACAAAACCGCAGCAAGAGTCCAAACAGTCTCAGAGTACGAGCAAGCAAGAGGTTATCCAGCAAGCCAAAAAAATCATGGAGCAGATGAACAAAATGAACGATGTCACTGAGGGCAGTGGCAATGGTAGTGAATCGGAAGTGGTTATGACAGATGAAGGTGTCAGGATTAGGGTTACAAACAATATTATCTTTGCTGACGGTAGTGCGGAGCTAAATCCAGCAGCCAAAAAGATGGTTGGTATATTGGCAACCGTTCTCAAGGAGTTCCCAAACGACATCAAAGTCGAGGGCTATACAGGCGAGGCTCAGCCTAAAGGAACCATATATCCATCGAACTGGGAGCTTTCGGCTGCTAGGGCTTCTTCTGTTGTAAGAGAGCTAGTATCCAGAGGTTATGATGCAAAAAGATTTACAGTAGTGGGGCATGCAGACACCAAGCCTCTGAGCCTTGATAAGACAAACGGGAAGCACTTCCTCAATCAGAGAGTTGATATTATTCTAATGAACTATGATAACAAGCCAAATGACCTACCAAGCGCGAGCGTGCTTGATGGTAAAAAACAGTAAAGGTTTGAGACGGTTAAATTTTTAGATTCGTAGATAGCCTATAGGGTTATTCGAAACTGCGCTCCGTCTTTTGTATTTTCTACACAGAGTACCCCATTCATACTGTCTTCAATAATAGATTTACAGATGCTAAGTCCGAGTCCTGTACCGTTTTCACCTTTGGTGGAATAGTCAGGTTCAAAAATCGTCTCTATATTGTCGGAAGTTATTCCGCCTGCATTGTCTCCGATTGCTATCTCTGTCTTGTCGCCAAATTGTCTAATCGTAATATCTATAGCTGGGTTTAGAATCTTATTGTGCAATAGTGCGTCGATTGCATTGTTTAGTATATTTAGTATTGCTTGTTTTAGTTCGTTTTCATACCCGCAAACCAGTTGTGGTGTTTGTTCGGAAGATACATTTAGAGATATAAAATTTGATTGTATTCTAGGCATTACTAGCGAAAGTGTGCTATTGATTGTTTTTTCTATATCAAATATTTTTCTCTCTTTGTCTTTTTTATAAAAATTCATAAAATCATCTATTGTGTTATTCATTTGTCTTATTTGTTTTAGACAGTTTTCTACGGATGATTCTAGTGTGGCTCTGTCAAATGTGATTAATCCAAGTGTTTGTAGTTCAACATATAGTGAGTTTAAGGGCTGCTTCCATTGGTGGGCTATAACTCCTATCATTTCGCCCATCATTGCCATTTTTTCCTGTTGTGCCATTGCGCTATTGTAATTTTCTTGTTTTCTTTTTAAGTTGTTTTCTACTGTTATATCTTTTGCAAATCCGTATATTTTGATGATTTGATTGTTTTTATCTTTGATAGCGGATGTGGTAAGTCTAATCTCTGTGATTTTATTGTTTTTGCCAATCAGTCTTTTTTCTATTTTGAATGAGTCAATGGTACCGTCAAATAGCATTTTGTGGAATTCTAGCTCTCTTATCATGTCGTTAGGATGGGAGAGACTTTTGATTGTTTGGTGGCGTATTTCCTCTAAACAATAACCAGTCATCTCGCAAAATGCCATGTTTGCATCTATAATATTGCCGTTCGCATCGCTTACACCAACCCCTATTGGTGTTGAATTAAAAAGTGAGTTACATATATTACTCTCACTCATGATGTGTTATTTTTTGCTCTCGGAAACTAGTTTATTCAGTATTTCTATTACTTGACTAGACGCCTCTTCTGCTTTTTTGAAGTTCTCGACGATTGCTTCTTTGTTGCTGTCTGTTATGCCACTTTTTACCAGCTCCATTGCTGACTTAATGGTGTCGTGTACTGCGGCATGAGGTGCTTCGAGTGTTGAGTAGCTAGGCAGGTGGCTAAAGCCCTGCCTTCCAAGACCACTCTCATACCATTTGCCAAGTCTGCAAGAGTGGTGGTCTGCAAAGTTAGACGATGTCTGCGATGTCAGAATAGCCTTGTAAGCATTGACTTTGAATAGCAAGTGGTCAAGCTTTGCCAGTCCGACAAATGTATTGTTTAGGGTGTTGATTGTGTCGGTTTTGATGGTTTGGCTACCCTCAACCATGACGCTGAGTTCCGATTCAAAAGATTGTATTTTTTCGGCAGATTTTGACACTATATCATTCATTGACTCCGATGTTGTCTGAATCTCGTCAAAGTTTTGCTTTAGTGTGTTAATGCTAACTTCCACTTCTTTTGTGGCTTTTTGAGTTCGTTCTGCTAATTTTCTAACCTCATCTGCAACAACGGCAAATCCCCTGCCATGTTCCCCTGCTCTTGCTGCTTCTATAGCCGCATTTAGGGCAAGCAGGTTAGTCTGGTCAGATATATCATTAATTAGAGATATTACAGAGGATATGGCATTAATATCAGAGACAACTCTGGTGACCAGCTCAAAAGAGCTTGAAACATATTCGATAAGTTTTTCTAGGTCACTCAGTATAAATGCGAGTTCCTTTTTGCTTTTGTTCGCTGCTTCTACATTTTGCTCAGAGACATGTTTGCTCTCCTCTAGTCCTTCTAGCGAGCTAGCACAGTCTCCTTGTATCGCAGACAAATTGCCACCACAGCTTTCCGTCATAAGAGAAGTTAGCGTTTTCTTTACAAGATTCAAAAACTCATCTGAGTTTTGGGCAGAAAGTTTGTTTTGAGCATCAAGAAAATCTTTCTCGATGATGTCTTTCTCTCGTCTTACTCGTTCAAGCTCATTTTTGAGTTTTTCTATTTCATCGTCTTTATCTTGAAGCTTAGAGTTGTTTGAGAAAAACATTTATATCCCTTGTAGTGTAGATTTATGTGGCACATAACAAAATAAATTTGCGCCACAGTCCCGATTGCTTAATTTTTAAAAATGAATTTAGTGCAAAATATCAATTGTGAAACTAAAATACATATTTTTATTCATTTTGCAATATAACATAGATTTGTTTAATATACTCACATATAAGTGATTGCTATATAGGTAACTAAAAAACTATGATTTGAGCTAAAAAAGTAGTTTTTTGTTAACATGAATTCGAATAAAATCTTTGATTATATAACGGCGAAAGTGAAACAGTCTAGAAAAGACAGGAAAATAAGTCAGCTTAAGTTGGCTTTGATTTTGGGGCATAACTCCACATCATATGTGGCTAGGATAGAGTTGAGAAAAGGTGGTGTTAACTATAATTTGCTTCATCTGTATTTGATAGCAAACGAGTTCAATATGGAAGTAAGTGATTTTTTACCGACTGTTTCAGAATGTGGCTAACTCGAATCAAAAAACAATCATCTTGTAGATATAAACTTGTATAGCAGCTTTAGAGTTTGCTCATCTCTACTCTGATATAGCGACTCTACAAAGTCGCTATCGTTCTTGAGTGCTGATAAGATTTTTTCGATTCTTTGCATATTGTATTCGGCGTATCCGCATATGGCTATGCACATATCTTCTGCCAGCCAACCTTCGCAAAGATTTATGACTATTTGTTCTATCTGTTCTTCCAAGGTTTTCTCTGGTTTGGGCAGTTTTATTCCAAGGTTACCAATACCTGTCCGCTCTCGACAGTGTCTGCTTGTTTGACATGGATAGCTTTTACTATGCCTTTTGCAGGTGCTTGTACTTCAACAACCATTTTCATAGCTTCAAGTATCATCACATCTTCACCATCCTCTACTTCATCACCGACTTGAACCAGTACTTTTACAACGCTTGCGGGTAGAGGTGAATGTATATGTATGCTGCCATCATCAGCGACTCCGCCATCCGATTTAGACGATGCACCGATATGTTTGGAATCAAGCTTGAAATCAATAGATTTTTGCTCCCAAGTAGAGGTAAAATACTCTGATTGTTTTGGTGAAACACATACTTTGAGCTCACAATCATTTGCCTTTACGGTATAGCTATCAAATGTCGCGCATTCATCATGTGCTGGTTTTTCTTCTTGTTGTTTTGGGTGGTGCTCACTTGCATGGTGATCAATTTTTCTGACATTTATTTTTGCATCGCCTTTGAGGAAAAGGATGCCTTTGTCAAGGCAGGTAGCTGCAATAAATAGATTTTCTTCCGTCACAGTAAGACTATTTTCTAGTAGCATCTGCTCGAAATACGCCAAAGATTTGTTGTAGTCTTTGTCGGCAATGTCAAGAGGATTCTCAACTGTTCTAGGTAGGTTTAGCTGTTCACTAGCTAGTTTGATAAGCTCCATATCTGGTTCGACAGGAGTTTTACCAAAATAACCTAAGAGCATTTTGCCATAGCCATCGGCTATTTTTTTCCAAGGTCCAAAGACGACATTGTTGAATGCTTGTTGAAAATAAAACTGACTAACAGGTGTAACAGAAGTGCCAAATCCACCTCTCTCTACAACTTCGCCCATCGCTTCAAGAACGGCTGGGAGTTTGTCGAGAGTTTTTGTATCTCTCATCATCTGTGTATTTGCAGTTAGAGCGCCGCCAGGCATAGGTGAGAAAGGTATGAGCGTACATACTTCTTTTGCCTCAGGTGGTACAAAGTAGTCTTTTAGGCACTCTTTGAGTACTTTTTGAGCCTTTAGAAGCTCTTTCGTATCAAGCCCCAAATCAAACTCGCTTCCTTTAAGAGCGTGAATCATAGTAAGCACATCTGGCTGACTTGTTCCGCCACTAACTGGTTCCATTGCAAGGTCGATACCATCAGCCCCAGCCTCAAGAGCAGCGAGATAACAAGCAACGCTCACACCTGCTGTCTCGTGAGTATGAAATCTGATGTGCATATCTTTGCCTAAAAGTTCTCTTGCGGCTTTGATTGCTTCGTATACTTTGCGCGGTCTTGCAGTTCCTGATGCATCTTTGAAACATACCGAATCAAAAGGCAGTCCGCTATCAAGTATTTTTCTAAGGACTCCAGTATAGAAATCTGCTTCGTGTGCACCACTACAACCTGGAGGAAGCTCCATCACTGTTACACATACTTCATGATTTAGTCCGTGATTTCTTATACACTCTGCAGGAAAAACCAAATTTTGGACATCGTTTAGTGCATCAAAATTTCTGATGGTAGTTACACCGTGTTTTTTGAAAAGTTTTGCATGTAAATCTATAATTTCTCTTGAGCCTGTGTCTAGCCCAACATGGCTAACACCCCTTGTCAGGGTCTGCAATTTAATATCTTTTCCAACGATAGAACGGAACTCGTCCATCATTTCAAATGCGTCTTCGTTACAGTAAAAATATAATGATTGGAATCTAGCTCCTCCGCCGCACTCAAAATGTGTGATGCCTGCGTCAACGAACGCTTGAATAGCTGGTTTTATATCGTTTAAAAGAACTCTGCCACCGTAGACTGACTGCAAGCCATCTCTAAAAGTGGTGTCCATAACTGAAATTAATTTTTTTGCCATTTGTCCTCGTATCAAAATAAAAAGTGTACTTTAAAAATATAGCCTGATATAATACCCTAAAATGCTTAGAGCTGGTTGCTTAGTATTTATACAAAACAGACAAAGGTGCATGATTGAACATTTTAGATATTGATTTTAATAAGCTTTACAAAGAGCAAAAAGAGAGTTCGGACTTCAAGCCAAAAACAATGGCGGATTGGGATGCAAAAGCGGAAGATTTGAATAAGAGAATACACCAAAGTATATATAATGAACAGTTTTTGTCTGCTGTAAATACTGCTGGTTGCGAGAGTTTGCTAGATGTTGGTTGCGGACCTGGCAATCTTGCTATTAGATTTGCTAGGAAGCTACCAGTTGTGCATGCTATGGACTATTCTGGGCAGATGCTAAAGTGTCTTGATGAAAATGCAAAAAACAAAAAAATTGAAAATATCACGACACACCAGATGTCTTGGGATGACGATTGGAGCGAGCTTCCTAGGACTGACATCGTAATAGCTTCTAGGTCTATGGAGGTGGCTGATATGAGAGAAGCCATCAAAAAACTTGATAATCAAGCTAATAAAAGAGTCTACCTGACATACAAGGTGGGCGGGAGCTTTTTGGATTTGGAAATGCTCTCTAATATAGGCAGACACATCACTCCGAAGCCAGATTATATCTACATTGTAAATATCATGTATTCGCTAGGAATCAATGCAAAAGTGGAATTTTTGGAGAGTGAAAATAATGATGCTGTTATCAAGGATTATGATTCGCTACTAGCTAGAGTGGAGTGGAGTCTAGGAGCGCTGGATGACAAAGAAAAAGCAAAACTTAGAGAGTATTTCGAAAGTGGTAAGAGACCAAAAAGCAATCGCCTAGCTTGGGCTATGATTTCTTGGGAGAAAGAGTGTTGTTGAGATAGGTTAGGTATCTATCTCTCAAACCCAAGTTCAGCTAGAAGTACTGTCGCATAACACCCTTTTGGCAGATAAAATTCGAGCTCCAGTTGCGCTTCTTCTTCATTGTATCTAGTTTTTAGATTTTCAACAAATACCCACGCGTATCGCCTGTCGCCATTTTCGTGTAGATTTTTGACAAATTTCTCCTCTATCTTGTATGCCATTCCATCGCTTTTTTTCTGCTTTTCACCATCAAGGAGCCCTGTTGGTGAGAGCTGTCTTTCTACAAATCTACCAGCCTCCTCTAGCACATTTTCAGCACTAAAGAGTCGTCCATATGGATAGTGGCAGAGAGAATCGCCTTGGAGCAGTTTGAAGAATTGCGGCTGAGCTGTTAGCTCGCCAGCGGTAGTTTCATCAAATTTTAGTTCAATTCCTTGTTGATTCATCAATATGTTCAGTGCTGGAGCTAACTCTTTTGACTTGAACATTTTTGCTAGATGGCTCATCTGCACCCTAAGGGAGAGCCACTCGTTGAAAAGATAGCTTTGGTAGGCGCTAATGAGTAGCTTTTTGAGCTCTTTGTTTCTTTCTTTGAGCGTGCCTTCCGCTATTTGACGACCTAATTCGTGGTTTTTGCCATCATTACCAAACCTCTGAAATCCAAAATAGTTTGGCATTCCCTCACGGGCAAGCTCTTTTGTTAGGCTGTTTATCAAGCCAGCATCTTTTGGAAGTACTTTTTTGAGCCGCAGTTTGAAGTTATTTCCTTTTAGATGTCCTGGTTTTAGCTTATTGGCGTGACGAGTGGTGCTCAGAATTTTCATCCTATCATGTGAAAACGCTGATAGCACATCTTCTTTGCAAATGAGACTGAAGTATTCAATTGTCGAACCTTCCTTGTCTTTGAGCCCTGCATATCCGATGTCCCTAGCCTTGACTCCTGTTGCCGAGGAGAGTGCATTGACAGCCTCCCATGTTGTCATATCTTTTTTGCGAATTTTGATTATGGTATGTTCGCCAGAGCCAGTGAATTCATATAGAGGCACCTCTTCGACCTCAAAATCTTTTGAGCTTTTGTTGAATACAAATGATGGTTTGGAGCCTTGTAAAAGTGTGGAAAGTTTCATATTTTTTCTTTTTCGTCGATATTTTTTGGTACCTGCAGGTATCCTTTTATATATTCTACCCATTTGTGAGAAAATTTATGTTTGATGCGAAACGAGAGCTTCTGATAAAATTGAGCGGTTTGTACCCTATAAATGACAGCTCTATGATTGGCTACGAACAACTACCCGATGCACTTGAATTTTTATTTCATAATGGTGTGACACTTTTTCAGCTGAGAGAAAAGAAAATTGACAAACACTCATTGATACCAGTATGTAGAAGAATCAGAGAACTTTGCAATGAATACAAAGCACTATTTTTAGTAGATGATGATGTTGATTTTGCATCATTTATAGGTGCTGATGGGGTTCATCTGGGCAAAGATGATATGTCTATAGTGGAGGCTAGAGCAAAACTTGGTGCCAGTAAAATAATCGGTGTTTCTTGTTACAACGATGTTGGCATGGCTATAAAG
>CAZNYV010000097.1:0-7937 GCA_964577355.1 uncultured Campylobacteraceae bacterium | reverse complement strand
AATAGTTCAAAAATCCAAATATCAAAAATATGTGCGAGTACAAATAGTTTAGGGAATTGGCTGAAGATGACTACGAGGGGTTTTGGTCACACTTCGCAAAAGAGAAGATTAAGTGGTTTAAGCCATTTGACAAGGTGTTAGACGAGAGTGACAAGCCAAATTACAAATGGTTCACTGGTGGTAAAATGAATGTTGCATATCAATGTATCGACAGACATCTTGAGACTAGAAAAAATAAAGCGGCTATTATATTTGAAGGCGAACCTGGGGATAAGAGGGTTATCACTTATAGAGAGCTGTACTATGAAGTATGCAAAACAGCAAATCTTCTAAAAAATAAATTTCATGTCAAAAAAGGCGACAGGGTTGTTATCTACATGCCAATGATTCCAGAAGCAGCATTTTTCATGCTTGCGTGTGCCCGAATCGGTGCTATTCACTCTGTGGTGTTTGGTGGATTCTCTGCTGAAGCCCTGAGAGACAGAATCGAAGATGCTCAAGCAAAAATCGTCGTAACAGCTGATGGCGCATATAGAAGAGGCAAACCATATCTGCTAAAACCAGTGGTCGATGAAGCTTTGAGTCACGGTTGCAAAAGCATAGAAGCGTGTATTATTGTAGAGAGAAACAAAGAAGATATTGATTATGTACCAGGTCGTGACTATATCTACAACGAACTAGTTGAACTAGAATCTCCAAGCTGTCCAATAGAAGAGATGGATAGTGAAGACCCACTATTCTTGCTATATACTTCAGGCTCAACTGGCAAACCGAAAGGCGTACAGCACAGTTCAGCTGGCTATGCACTTTGGGCGCAGATGACAATGGAATGGGTATTCGATATCAAAGAAAATGACACATATTGGTGTACAGCGGATGTTGGCTGGATTACTGGGCACACATATATCGTTTATGGACCACTTGCAGTTGGTGCTACTACGATAATGTATGAAGGCGTGCCGATTTATCCAGATGCTGGCAGATGGTGGAGAATGATTGAAGAGTACAAAGTCAATCAATTCTATACAGCTCCTACGGCTATTAGACTTCTTAATAAAGTCGGAGCTGATGAACCGTGCAAATACGACCTATCAAGCCTGAGAATACTAGGAACTGTTGGTGAGCCAATCAATCCAGATGCTTGGCTATGGTACTACAACACAATCGGTGGTGGCAGATGCTCTATCGTGGATACATGGTGGCAAACAGAAACGGGTGGACATTTGATAACTCCACTTCCTGCTGCTACGCCTATTAAGCCAGGCTCTGCAACATTCCCATTACCAGGTATCATGGCAAAAGTCTTGACTGAAGACGGTGAAGAGGTCAAATGTGGTGATGGTCTGCTATGTGTTACAAAGCCTTGGCCGTCAATGATTCGTACGATTTGGGGTGACAACGATAGATTCAAAAAAGGATACTTTGAGAGTATCAAAGGTCACGATTACTACTTCTCAGGCGATGGCGCTAGGGTTGATGAAGATGGTTATATCTGGATAACGGGTCGTGTAGATGATGTTATCAATGTATCAGGTCATAGACTGGGCACTGCAGAAATAGAGTCGGCAATAGCGAAATGCGACAAAGTGGCTGAAGTGGCAGTTGTAGGCAAACCAGATGAGCTCAAGGGTGAGGGTATATTTGCATTCATCATACCAAAAGAGGTACCAGAAAATGCTGGTGTTGAAGCTGAATTATTCAAAGAAATCAACGATGTGATTGTCAGAGAAATCGGACCTATCGCAAAATGTGATGAAATCAAAATCGCTCCAGGACTACCAAAAACCAGAAGTGGCAAGATTATGAGAAGAATTCTTCGCTCAATCGCTGCAGGACAACCTGTAACTCAGGATACTTCTACGCTAGAAGACCCTAGTATAGTTGAAAAACTTCAACAAACTTCACTGTAAAATTTAAGTGTCTGTCCTCTTTTTAGAGGGCATGACACTCTTCCTTTAAGCACCATATTACTACTAAATAAACACAAATACGATAAAATCAGACAAATATCAGCAACTTATAAAGGAAATAAATGATTATCTCAATAATCGGCACAGGCTATGTAGGGCTAGTATCTGGGACTTGTTTTGCTCAGATGGGAAATAGTGTTACTTGTGTTGATGTGGATAAGGCAAAAATTGAAAAACTAAACTCTGGCATCATTCCAATTTACGAACCTGGTCTTGAGACGATGGTCAATGAAAATACCAAGCTCGGAACACTCAAATTTACTACCGACATATCTGCTACTGTTGCAAATTCAGAAGTATGCTTTATAGCAGTTGGTACACCAATGGGTGAAGATGGTTCTGCTGACCTTAAATATGTGCTGGCGGTTGCTAAAAGCATTGGTGAATCTATGATAAAACCACTCGTTGTGGTAGACAAATCAACAGTTCCAGTCGGCACTGCAGATAAAGTCAAAGCAGTTATAGCTGAAGAGTTAGTAAGACGAAACCTCGACATTGAGTTTAGCGTGGTGTCCAATCCAGAATTCCTCAAAGAGGGTGCTGCAATAGATGATTTCATGCATCCAGATAGAGTTTTGGTTGGCGCTGATGATAAAAGAGCTATGGATAAGATGCATGAGCTGTATTCATCATTTATGAAGACAAACGATAGATTTATCGGTATGGATGTCAAGTCTGCTGAGATGACCAAATATGCTGCAAATGCGATGCTTGCGACTAAAATCAGCTTTATGAATGAAATATCAAATATTTGCGAGAGAGTAGGGGCTGACATCAATAAAGTCCGCACAGGCATAGGAAGTGACTCAAGGATTGGCTATAGCTTTATCTATCCTGGATGCGGATATGGTGGCTCTTGCTTTCCAAAAGATGTTCAAGCACTGGCAAAGACAGCCAAGGACTACGGATATACTCCAAGAATCCTAGACGCTGTCGAAGAGGTCAATTATGACCAGAAAAAGGTCATTGGTGCAAAAGTAGTCAAGCGATTTGGGGAAGACCTTAGCGGTATGACATTTGCCATTTGGGGGCTTAGCTTCAAACCAGAAACGGACGATATGAGAGAGGCTAGCTCTATCACTATCATCAATGAGCTTGTGAGTCGTGGAGCAAAAATCAAAGCGTACGACCCAAAAGCTACGCAAGAGGCGCAAAGCTGTTATCTCAAAGACATCTCGGGCATCGAATATATGAACAACAAATATGACGCTCTGAACAATTCTGACGCTATGATATTGGTTACGGAGTGGAAAGAGTTTAGAAGCCCTGATTTTTATGAGATAGCAAACAGACTAAAATCCAAAATCATCTTCGATGGCAGAAACCAATACAACAAAGACAAGCTATCAGAACTAGGGTTTGAGTATATACAAATAGGAGTGCAGGCTTAAGCCGCCTTCTTTCCCGCTATATTTTTTCTTTTTGACTGAAAATTAATTTATTTTGGGCTAATATTTCCCTAACGAATGTTAGGTAGGTAAAAATGACAAAAGAAGCGATACTTCACAAATCGCTATATCTATTCTCGCAAAAAGGATATAGCGCCACTTCAATACGAGAGATTGCAGCTGCTGTAGGCATCAAAGAGAGTTCAATATATGCGCATTTTAGTGGCAAAGAAGATATTTTTCGATCCGTTATTGCTAAATATGACTTTTGCCAAGCTATTCTGACAAATCTCGAAGAGCTAAAAAACAATCCACTCGATGTTTTGAGATATAAGACGGAGCAGTTTATTAGTGCGTATGCGAATCCTGATTATATAGCATATAGCAAGCTAAGTGAGATGGAGATGCTAAAAGATGGTCCAGCTAGAGAGCTTGTTCGTGCTGAGTCATTTGACAAGATAGACCAGTTTTTTGAGAGTATGCTGACGATGCTTGTTGATGACGGTATTCTAAAACAATGCGACAAAAAGCTAATGCTTGTCGAGTTTGTCGGTCCATTTTATTATATTCATATGAAGCTAATTTCTGGATGGCTGAGAGATGGCGAGCCTGAGATTTTGATAGATACGATGAGAAAACACCTCCAACATTTTTTTGAAAGTTTTAAGGATAGCAAATGAAAAAAATTACACTTATTGGACTAGTTGCAGTAGCTCTGTTTTTGAGTGGCTGCCAAAAAAAAGAGCAAATAAGCTCCGATACCAATGGTACGCCAATAACTACAATAAAAGCCACTAAGTCCACAGTACAATATCTCGAAAAGTCGGTCGGTTCAATAGATGCAAAAAGCGCACCCATGATAAACGGTGAGGTCAATGGACAAATCACAAAAGTATTGTGTGAGGTTGGTGATAGAGTGTCGGCTGGGCAGGTTTTGGCGACGATAGATGCTAGTCAATATCAAAACACATCTGATATGAATAGTGCAAATGTCAAAAACCTTGAATCGCAACTGGCAAATCAGAAAAAAACAGTAGCCAGATATGAAGAGCTACTCAAACAAAATTTCATCTCAGAAGCCAAACTAGACGAGCTAAGAACGGCGCAGAGAAGCTATGAAGAACAGCTTGCGGGCGCGAAGGCTGGATACAAAGAGAGCCAGAGGGCAAATGGCAAGAGTGTTGTTCGCTCTCCTATAGACGGTGTTGTCTATGCTAGAAATGTATCGGTCGGTGATTTTGCCAGTGTTGGCAAGCCGTTATTTGGAGTTGTAAACTCTCAAAATCTAGTCATCAAAGCGCCTTTTCCAGAAAGCATCGGGAATAAAATAAAAAAAGGTCAGAAGGTATATCTGTATACGAGTGATGAGAGCCATAAAGTAGATGGAGTTGTTAGTGATATTAGACCGTTTGTCTCTGCAAATGGTAGGTCGTTTGAGGCAATAATCTCGCTAAAAAATGAAAACAACTGGTTGGTTGGTGGAAGTATAAATGTCGAGGTGGTCTCGGATGAGCACAAAGACAGCTTTGTGGTGCCAGAAAACGCTGTGGTTCTCAGACCTGCTGGGGATGTGGTGTATGTCGTTAGTGGCGACAGTGTCAAGCAGAAAAAAGTCAAAGCTGGGCAAAAACAAAACGGCAATATCGAGATAATCGAGGGTATTGACGGTAGTGAAAATATCGCAAATGATGGAGCTGGACTATTGACTGACGGTGCCAAAATAAATATAACAATAAAGAAATAGCATGACACTATCAGAATTATCTATAAAAAGGCATGTTTTAGCCTATATGATTGGCTTTGTGATTATTATTGTTGGGCTTTTGGCATACAAAAATATCGGAATTGACAAGTATCCAGATGTTGACTTTCCAATAATCGTCGTCAATACAACGATGAAAGGCGCCAACCCTGATGTTATAGATGCTGCGATAACAAGCATTGTCGAGGAGAAAGTCAACTCTATCTCAGGTATAGACTATATCAAATCAACCTCTGCCACTGGTGTTTCGACGGTTATGATAAATTTTCTACTAGAAAAAGATGTAGAGGTGGCATTTAACGAGGTCAAAGCCAAGGTTGACCAAGCTTTACGAGAGCTGCCACAAGATGCCGATGCACCGATAGTTTCCAAGGTGGATTCGACATCATCAGCTATTATGTGGGTGGCGCTCACTGGAGACAGGACGCTGCCTCAGCTCAACAACTATGCAAAAACAGTACTAAAGAAAAAGCTAGAAACAATTAGTGGTGTCGGTGAAATCAAGCTGGGCGGGCTACGGGCTAGAAATATCCGAATAGAGCTAAACGCCTCAAAAATGGCTGGCTATAGAGTCGCCATAAATGATGTCAAAGGTGCTTTGAATTATGAGCACAAAATGTATCCAGGTGGATTCTTAACCGCTGAAAAAAGCGAGTATCTACTCAAATTGGATACCGAATACCATTCTGTGGAGGACCTCCAAGGGCTCATAGTCAAAAACCAAGCTAACTCACCAATCAGACTGCGAGACATTGCAGTTGTCAAAGATGATATGGAGGATAATCGTAAATCAGCGATGCTCAATTCGCAGCCGACAGTTGGTCTGGGTGTAGTCAAGGTCAAGGGTGGCAACACGGTTGAAATCATCTCCAATGTCAAGGAGAGGTTGGATAGCGAAATCATACCGCTTCTACCAGCTGGTATGAAAATCACGATAGCGTCTGATGACTCTACATTTATCGAGCATATGGTTGCTGGACTCAAAGAGCATCTTATTTTGGGAACTTTTTTGACTGCGCTTATTGTCTGGTTCTTCCTCAAAAATGTTCGTTCGACGATTATTATCTCTATTGCTATCCCTGTGTCGCTTTTTGGCGCTATTGCTATCATGTATATTTTTGGTTATACATTCAACAAAATGACGCTTCTAGCACTCCTGCTCCTTGTAGGCGTGGTTGTGGATGATGCTATTGTTGTGCTTGAAAATATCTATAGACATTTGGAAGAGGGCAAAGATAGGCTGAGTGCTGCATTTGATGGCGGGAATCAAGTCTTTTTCGCTGTTATGGCAGCAACACTGAGCCTGGTGGCTATCTTTGGACCAGTAATGTTTATGGGCGGGATGATAGGTAGATTTTTCAAGTCGTTTGCCGTTGTTGTCACGGTTGGTGTCATGGTATCGTTTTTTGTTTCGCTCACCATCACGCCAATGCTCTGCTCTAGGTATCTAAATGTGACAGAGTCAAAATCAAGATTTTATAGCTCGATAGATAGATTTTTTGCTAGATTGGAAAATTTCTACAAAAATCTTCTCGCTATCGCGTTAAATCATAGAAAAACAGTGCTGGCATTGACACTATTGTCACTTCTAGTATCTTTTGTACCATTTGCCAAGATAGGCAAGGGCTTTGTGCCATATGAGGATTCGGGTAAATTTATGATTTATGTCAAATCACCCCTAGGCTCCAATATCAACTATATGCAAGGCAAACTAGCGACAGTGGAGGCGATTCTGAAAAAATACCCAGAAGTCCAGACTCTCTACTCGACAATAGGCTCAGAGGGAAATCTACTTGTCAGCGAGTCGTACACAATAGTGACGCTGAGCGACAAGAGTGAGAGAGATAGGGGGCAACAGGAGATAATAGCGAGGGTGCAAAAAGAGCTAAATGGCGTAGCAGGTATTGAGGCTTTTGTCTCTGAACCGCCGATGTTTGGAGGTGGGCGAGGTGAAAAACTGCAGTTTTCGCTCAAAGGTCCGATTCTCTCAGAAGTTGTGAAACACTCAGAAGCTTTGCAAAAGAAGCTTAGAGAAAACAGCGCGCTTGGCAAGATGGACATAGATATGAACCTAAATCTGCCGCAGCTAAAAATAGTGCCAGATAGGACAAAAATTACAAATTTTGGGCTAACAACAGCTAGCGTAATAGATAGCATAAATGTAATGACAGGTGGTGTGCTCATAGGCAAGTACAATGATGAGCCTGGGGATGGTGAGAGGTATGACATCAGGCTCAAAGCAGACGAGAGGGATTTCAAAGACCGCGCAGACCTGTCCAAAATCTATATAAAAACACCATCTGGTGAGCTAGTCAGAGTTGATGAGCTGGTGCGCATCGAACCTATTTTGGGTGCGGCTACGGTTATGCGTCAATCGCTTCAGTATTCTGCCAATTTCTATACAGACCCTGTTATGCCGATAGGTGATGCTATTGCTATTATCAACGCGGATGCTGCAAAAATACTGCCTGCTGGATATTCTCTGGAATTTGTCGGTCAAGCAAAAGAGTTCAAGCGAACTGCCAAGACAATGGCGGTGACTTTTGGGATGGCCTTGGTTCTGTTGTATGTTGTTTTGGCGAGTCAGTTCAACTCATTTATCCAGCCTTTTGTGGTAATGCTAGCACAGCCAGTTGCTATTGTTGGCGGTATTTTTGGACTCTATATGACTGGTCAGACGCTAAATATCTTCTCCATGATAGGTTTGGTGCTCCTTATCGGGCTTGTAGCCAAAAACTCAATACTTCTCGTTGACCTCACGAATCAACAAAGAAAAGACGGCAAGGGAGTTGATGAGGCATTGATGAGTGCCTGCGC
>CAZNYV010000096.1:5556-7999 GCA_964577355.1 uncultured Campylobacteraceae bacterium | reverse complement strand
GTATATGGCAAAAGAGATTATAGAGAGACAGATGGGTGGAAGATTGCGCATGGAAAATATAGACGGTGGGGCTATGTTTACAATAGAAATATAGCTAACAAGGATAGGTATGAAAAAGAGCTTCAAGACAAAAATCGAGGGCAAAAATAGTGAGAGACTCATCGAGTCAATCAAGCACGAAATCAGACAATATATCAAGAGAGAAAAGAGAAAGACATTGCCAGAGGGGATGGATTTTTGGGATTTTGATTGCAAATTTGGCAAAACTCCTGCGGTTGCCGAGTGTATCAAGCTGTCTCAGATCACGGAGTGCATTGATACGATAGCAAAAGACGATTGCGACGAGTTTTATATAGAGATTTTGGCTAGAGCTGCGAGCAAGCAAAAATTATAAATCAACTCCATTAACCTTCATTAATATATCATTAGCCACTGTTTGAGGCGGATACTATACAATCGAAGAAGAGATTGCCTCGATAAAGTAACATAGGAAAAAACAATGATAAAAGCTATCATGCTAGAAGATGACACTGAGATTTGCGAAACTATTACACGATATGCCAAGGATTATCAGATAGACATCACGGCTTTTCACACGCCAGATACGGCTTTGAACTGGCTAGACAAAGAGCCTTTTGACATTATGATACTGGATTTGACGCTACCTCAGATGGACGGGCTAGAAGTGTGCAAAAAAATCAGAGAGCGACACAATCTGCCAATTATCATTGTATCAGCTAGAGCCAGTATCAGCGAGCGGATACTGGGGCTAGAAATCGGCGCGGATGACTATCTCCCAAAACCATTTGACCCAAGAGAGTTTGTAGCCAGAGTCAAAGCACTTGTTAGAGTAGTAAAAAGAAGTAAAACAGATTTTAATAAGGCAGCTAGATTTGTTATAGACGAGGCAAAGCACTCAATATTTATGGACGGCAACAAACTCCAGTTTACGATGGCAGAATATGAGGTGCTACGGCTACTGATAAACGCAAACGGAAATATCCTAAGCCGTGATACCATCGCTGACAACTGTGACTCTATGAAATGGGAAAGTAGCGCCAAAAGTGTAGATGTCATCATTAGCCGAATCCGTGCAAAAATAGGTGACAATGCAAAAGAGCCAGAACATATATTTGTAGTCAAAGGTCTAGGGTATAAGTTTTCCGCATGACAAAAAATACAATCAAATCCAAAATCACCCTATTCTTTGGACTCTTTCTTGTAGTGTTGCTACTATTGTTCATGGTAGCTCAAGTAGTACACGAACACACGAGAAAAGGAAGCTTCTTTCATCATATCAGACACTCTGCACCATCAATGGTAAGTTTTGCGCAACAGCATGCAAAAAGTGGAAATATCACGGCAACCATTGACGGCATAGAGCTTAGATGGGACAGGGACACGATTTCAAAGCTCAAAAACTTCGCGACACCTGCTGACAGACCACTACCGCCTCCGCAATTGCAAGACACAAACATAACAGTCAAGCCTATGGCTCTCGACGGCAAGTCGGTACTGTTGCTCACACAGGATGGCTTTGACTGCATCGCAATTGACACAACATCTGACAAAATTACAATAGCAATATGGTCACTATTTCTATCAATACTGACTGGTGCGGCTGTTATTTACAGGCTGATTATCAAAAGTCTACAGCCACTAGAAACGCTCAGGGCTTCGATAGAACGGTTCGGCAATGGTGACTTGCTAGTGGATAGTCATATCAAATCAGATGATGAAATAGGTCAAATAGCCAAAGCATTTGATTCAGCAGTAAAGCAAATCAGAGGACTGCTAGATTCCAAAGATATTTTTCTCAAAAATGCAGCACACGAGCTACTAATACCCATAACAAAAGGTGTCATCACCACACACCTGCTACCTGAATCGAGAGATAAAGAGATACTGTTAAATGTGTTCAAAAGACTAGAAACTATCAGCGAAGGCGTGCTGAGCGTGGAGCATTTCTCGAACAAAGACTTTGAGCTCAACCTAGAGCCAATCATCCCGACAACTATTATCAATGAGGCAATCGAGCTGCTATTTTTGGACCCAGCGCAGGTTATGATACGCAACCTGTCACTACCAATGCTAGCCGACCCAAAACTAATGCTCATAGTGTTCAAAAATCTAATCGACAATGGAATCAAATTTGCCGACGACAGGCATCTCATCGTAGAGTCAGACAAAGGCAAAATTGTGTTTAGAAACCTAGGTGCAAAGCTTGATGAGCCAAGTGAGAGATATTTTGATCCATTTTTCAAGGAGACGAGTATTAGAAACGCAAAAGGAAGTGGTATAGGACTGTTTCTGGCAAAAAAAATATCAAATGCTCACGGACTTTCACTCACCTATGAGCACCAAGATGGCTACAATTGCTTTATACTGGGGTGAGGCTGGAATATTAGGCTGTCGCGCCATGACTCCATTCATTACAGTCAAG
>CAZNYV010000096.1:0-5546 GCA_964577355.1 uncultured Campylobacteraceae bacterium | reverse complement strand
TCAAGTGTTTGAGACATCTGTGTGCTTAGTTCAATATCAATGAATTCTGATGTGACCGCTACACAATGTTTTTGTATATCTTCGAATTCGTCAGGAAAAACCTTTTCAATAGCTTTTTTGAGCTTTTCTTTTGTTATTGGTTTTAGCAGATAGCCACAAGCACCCAGCTTGATACATTTGAGCACTATATCTTGTTGCCCTTCTGTGGTGGTCATGATTATCTTAACATTTTTTGACACTTTTCGGATTTCTTTCAGCGCCTCAATACCATCTTTGAGTGGCATATTTATATCCATAGTTATCATGTGAGGTTTCAGTCTGCTGTACATATCTATAGCCTCGTCACCATTTTTTGCCTCACCTGCAACCTTGACCCCCAGCTCTTTTATTGCTTCAAGCGTCATTTTTCTCTGAGTTAATGAGTCTTCCACAACAAGAATATTTAACACAACTCCATTCTCCTAATTTTGTTGTTTTGCCCCTCCTGTCTAGTCAAAGAGAGGCATAATCTAGCGTACGCCGTTTTGTTATTTTGTGATGTCTACCACTATTTGTTGTGAGCTTCCTGATTTTGCAGTCACTGTTATCTTTGTGCTAATAGGCAAAGCATCTGCTGGTGGATTTACAGCTTTGAATGTTTGAGTTTGAGCATCAAATTTAAGCCAACTTGGAAGTATCTTACCATCATCAAGGGTGGCTTTTACGGTTAATATATCTTTTGGATTAACAGTAAGGGCTACAGCTTCTTTGACAGCAAATGAGAATCCTCCAGCAGTAGTAGAATTTGCCACATTTGCCACTAGCTTATTCTCTCCTGTTGCTCCAACTGACGGTGTCATCATAGTAAGCTCTATACCTTTTTGAGTAGCTAGTTGTTTAACCACCATGGGAGTTGTTGCAACAATAGATGCTAAGACTGGTGCAGTTGTTTTTGCATCAGAGGCAACATTACTATTCGTAGGCATTTCTACAGATGCTAGTTTGACACCACCGTCCAGTACTGCTATGCTAGTGTTTCCTGAGAATGGATTTGCATCTGCTGATACGGCTAGTGCTATTTGAGTTGCACCGCCTACACTTGAGATAGCTCCACCATTTGGATTTGAGCTTGATGTAGCCGTTCCACTGCTTGGTGTTTCCACTAACCGTGCTACACTAGGCGCTGGTTGGGCTGTAGATACAGTATTTGCAAAGTTGACAGGGCTTGTCTGCTCTGCTACTTTTACATTTTCTACTGATTTGGCTACATTGTCGGCTATTTTTGAAACCGTGTTATCCACTGTTTGGTTTTGATTATTATTTGACGGCGGAGTTGGTGATGGAGTTGGTGATGGCGCTGGTGTCGAACCACCACCTCCAAACATATCCGCTGCCCATTTTAGATACGGCAAACCGTTATTTTTAGCCGAATCATGCGCCCAAACTCCATTTGAGGTAAAATCAAAGCCCAATCCATTTGCACCATAAGTAGCTTGAGATGTTGTACCTATCGCACCTACGGTTGCCTCATTATCGGCGGTTGCAGATTTGTTATTCGTTATAGTTGAATTATCTTTCGTTGCTTGAGCACCAATATTGTTATTTGCTAAATAAGCCCCAATAAAACCACTACTATTTTTAAACGAATCACCACTAACACTTCCACTGGTAACATTTACAAAACCTGATGCAAAATTGTTATCAATAGTTGGGTCATCGCCACTGCTATCCATGTAGCCAATAAAACCACCGGCAAGCAAATACGAACTGTTTGAAATAGCGCCTGTAGTTATGGTTACATTACCGAGCGATGCAGAATTTGTTATTCTTTCCTCACTAACTCCAGCAAATCCACCAATACCCCATAGTCCTATATCACCATTAGCGTTATCAAGAGCTGCCATAGTCATACTTATGTTCACTTTTGCATAGCTTTTATTAATAGCTGAGCCATTATATGCACCACCGACAAGCCCACCAATCGCCGCCGCAGAAATATTATCTATTCCTGTTGCATCTAATGTGATACTACCAAGAGCAAAGCTATTTTCAATAACGCTGTGCCAATTAAATTCACCAACAAGCCCACCAATAGCATAATATTCTGCTCCGCTCGCTGCTGGAAGAATAATTGTCGTATCCGCAAAGCTATTTTTTATTGTTGTTGTTGCAGTTGCACTATCTCCACTGCCTGTACTACCTATCAAGCCTCCAACACTATCAGAGCCTTCAATTGTATTGCCTTTTGCATAGCTCTCATTAATAGTAACACCATACTCAGTATGTCCGATCAATCCACCAACCGACTGAACTGCACCAGATACATCGCCAGTAGCATATACTCTCTCAATCAGAACATCGCTATTTGTGCTACTATTACCAGCAACATACCCTGCAAAACCACCAAAGCTATCGGCATAAGCGTATGTTGTTGATATATCTCCACTAGCTCCACTATCTGTTATCGATATATTTTGTCCAGAAACACCACCTACAAGACCGCCAACATATTCTGATAGATTACCACTAATAGTGACGCTAGAATAGCTATTTGAAAGCGACACCTTTTCTCCATCACTACCAGATGAAATTGCTCCTATACTTCCGCCAACATACATCTCGCCACCATTTCCA
The DNA here is from genome assembly GCA_964577355.1 of uncultured Campylobacteraceae bacterium. Classification (GTDB taxonomy): domain Bacteria; phylum Campylobacterota; class Campylobacteria; order Campylobacterales; family UBA6016; genus CAZNYV01. Next base: position 2,933 of record CAZNYV010000096.1, on the reverse strand, counting down.
GCAATCGTTCCGCTTGTGATAGTGTTGTATATACTAATATTAGATGTTAGAGAGTCGCCGTTGAGCGTTGATAGACTCGCATTAGCCATACCAACAAGAACACCATAATCATAATTTCCGCCGCCGATAGTAAGCGAAGCGTTGGTGAGCGATATGTTGGATATTATTCCATGTTGCACCAAGCCGAATAACCCTTGATAGGAGTCTGTAGAATTGTTAATGGTCATGTTGTCAATTTTGTGCCCAAAACCATCAAAGTGACCTTTGAATGCAAAGTAGGAGCTGGAACCATTATCCCACTGTCCACTTCCAATCGGAGTCCAGTTTCCACCACCGTTTGCAGAAAGGTCAATATCTGCCCCCAGAACATATTTCCCAGCCAATGAAGCCATATCAGTATTGATTGCTTCCAAACCAGCCCGATTAGAAATGACAGTGTAAACATCATTATTTATAGTTAGTGCCCCGCTGGCTGAATAGTTTATCTTCCCAGTAAAGGCTGTTTTGCTGGCGTTCATTCCCATATTGATAGCACCAGATGCTCCAGTTGCCATGGTTAATGCCGCAGTTCCAGTTGCTGTCATAATTGAATTGATATTGATATTATTTCCAGCCGTAAGTGTCAAAAGGCTTTGATTCCAAGACAACGCTTCGTTTACATTGATGTCATTTGTGGCAGACAGTGTCACACCCGTACCACTATTTAGAGTACTTTCTATCAAAGAGGCTTTGATACTTGAACCAGTCAAATCACTAGTTGAACCAGTTGATTCTATTGTTATGTCTGTCGGATCTATGAGCCAGCTCTTCGCCTTTATCTTGATTCCATCTTCAACTTTTAGCTTATGCCCGCTTGTCTCGACAAATTCAGCTTCAAGTGTAGCAGTTCCTTTGATAACTGTTAGATTGTTGTTTGCATTCCCTGCCCTAACCTCTCCGCCTTTGGCTTGGATAGTTCCACTTACTTCTATATTGTCACCATCTAATGTTACCTTGCCGTTTGTGTTGTTCATGGTGTTGGCTTCTATGATGCCAGAATTGGTCAGGTTCATCACACCATCAAGTAGTGATTGTGCTTGTTTGGCTCCTAGATACACTACACCGCCGCTTGCGCTTATTAGGGATTTGTTGTCTATTAGAGTCTGGATAGTACTGGGTTCTACTATGATAGTTTTTAGTCCACTACCGTCTAGGCTAAGTGCTATCTTGTCCCCAGCGGCTAGTGATACTGTACCCATAGCAGCTTTGATAACACCAGTGTTGACTACTGTTGGGGATAGCAGGGCTATATATCCTTTGTCTTCAGCTGTTAGTGCTCCTTCGTTTCGGATGGTTCCTAGGTTGGCGTCTCTCGTAAATGTCATATTACCGTTTTGATAATCAGCGTCTTTGATATTCATAGTAGTAGCTACGAGTGAGCCTACATTTACGGATGAACCAGCACCAAACAGTATGCCGTTTGGATTTACGAGGATTACTTGACCGTTTGCATTTAGATGACCAAATATCTCTGAAGGGTTGTTTGAATTCACACGGTTGAGCGAGCTAGAGCCCGATTGTGCGAAATTGTAGTTTACTGTAGCATCTTTACCGATGTTGTATGTATTCCAGTTGATGATGGATTTGCCTGATGACTGGTTGATATTCATAGTGTTGCTAGTGGCTTGGCTTATGTTGACATTACCACTGGCAATACCTCCTCCAGTAGGAAGCGCATTATTGGCTGGGGCGGCAAACGCAGACGAGCTCAAGATAGTGATAGCTGTGATGGATGAAATCATCCCTGATACTGCAAGAGACACGAAGCCGTGGCTTCTTATCTTGAATACCGATGAATAATCAAATGTTGGTTTCATAGTTTTGTTCTCCTGTTGATTTTAAAAGAAATAATTTGCACTTACCCAGTATCTAGTCTGAGTAGTTTTTGAGCCGTCTGAAGTAGTGTCATTGTTATTTGGGTCATAACCAGTTACAACTCTTCTAGCTATTTGGGCTTTTACATTTAGGTTTTGGCTTGTTGTATATCCAAGTCCTACGCCATAGCCACCTAGTGTATCCGAGTTGTTGCCAGCTACTACATTATTCTTATTGATAAGCACTCTGCCATAGTCTACAAACATGCTTGGTGTTAACTGTGCGTTCATGGCGTATTTGAGCTCAATATTTGCCATATAACCAACATCACCACCAGCTTCACTAGTAGGATATGCCCTCACACCATATGCGCCACCAAGGGACAATTCCTCGCTAGAGTCTAGGTTTTTGTTGCTTGTCTGCGCTTGCAATGAAGCTTGGAGGCTCATAGTGTCTGAGATATATTGTTGACGGGAAAGGTTGAGTGAGTATTTGAGATAGTTACCATTTGTGTTGATGGTTGTTTGGTCGGTATTGTAGTTGCTCATATTGCCTTTAAGGTCAAGCTTGCCTATGTAAACACCAAAGCTAGCTGAGTTTTGACCACCACCAAATAGTGCATCTGCTCTATCTAGCGACAAGGTAGAGTTTAGCACTGTTATCTTTTTATTGCTTGTTGGAGAGGAGCTTACGATGTTGCTATATCTCTTATATGACAGTTCATTATTCAGAGATATATTGAACGCTTTTGTCCTTACAAATGGATGAAACCAACTCATAGCTGTAGTCGTAGAGTAGCCATCTCCATCAAGAGAACCGCTAACTAGTCTATATGTCATAGCACTTTGGGAGATACCCATCTTGTCACCGTTATACCCTACTGGCAAAGCATATGCCACTCTAGCAAATCTAACACCACTGGTCATCATAACCCTAGCATTTAGACTGTCATATAAATCAGAGTTTGAAATATTGTTGACACTAGCACCAGCGCTTAACTCATTGAACCCCGTTGATTTTGAGCCATAATTGTCCATACCTACATCTGCTGAGTATTTTGCGCCGTCTTTTAGCTTGAT
>CAZNYV010000095.1:3551-8211 GCA_964577355.1 uncultured Campylobacteraceae bacterium | reverse complement strand
TCATCGGCTCGCTTGATTTTCTTTTTTTAGACAACATCAAGCTTACTGATTTGTACACTCCGGCAAATATTCCGACGCTTGTTTTTGTGGCATTCCAGATGACCTTTGCAGCTATCACCGTGGCTGTTGTGTCTGGCTCTATTGTTGAGAGGATGAAGTTTTTGTCTTGGATGGTGTTTGTTGTGGTTTGGTCTATTTTGGTTTATGTGCCAGTTGCTCATATGGTTTGGGGTGGTGGTATACTCCAAAAAATGGGAGTGTTGGATTTTGCTGGTGGATATGTTGTTGAGGTCAATTCTGGTGTCGCCGGACTCGTGCTTGCTTTGATGCTAGGACGCAGAAAAGATTATGGCAAGACAGCTATTTTCCCATCCTCTATCGCTTTTACAGCGCTGGGTGCTGGTATGTTGTGGTTTGGATGGTTCGGGTTCAATGCTGGAAGTGCTCTAACAGCTGATGGTGCTAGCGGAAATGCGATTCTTACTACAAATAGCGCTGCTGCTACAGCTGCAATATCTTGGATGGTGATAGAGTATAGAGAGTACAAAAAATACACACTACTAGGTATCGCCTCTGGTATAGTAGCTGGGCTTGTGGCGATTACGCCTGCAGCGGGCTTTGTCGATGTCAAAGCTTCATTGTTGATAGGCGTAATAGCTGGTGCTATCGCTTTTTATGGTGTAAATGGACTCAAGAAAAAAATGGGCTATGATGATTCGTTGGACGCTTTTGGTGTGCATGCATTGTGCGGCGCTTGGGGGCTGATTGCTACTGGATTATTTGCTAATCCTGCAGTGTCTAGCTCTATTGGACTCTTTTATGGCAATTCAAAACAGCTTTTGATACAGCTTGGCGGGCTTGGCGCCATCATAGTTTATACTTCTGTAGCTACTTTTATATCTTACAAATTGACTAGTCTGATTACGAGTGGCAATAGAGTGGATGATGCTGAAGAAGCAGAAGGGCTGGATGAGACAGAACATGGAGAAAAAGCGTTTAATTTCAGAGTGTAATAGCGCTTATTCGGAATGCATCTTGCTTTCTTGAGATTATGGATAGACGAGATTTTTTATATTTGGCTGGGGGTTCTTTAGTTCTCCCAACTGCTGCTACCGCTTTTGATGTTGACAAGTTCCTTGGCAAGATTCGTGCTGAGGAAAATGTCACAAAAGAACACGAACAAAAGCAAGTTGAACAAGGGTTGTCCACAGATGAGCGATTTTTATGGATGACAAGAAGCGCTAGTGGCGAAGAGTTCAAAGAGTCTTTTTATATAGATGGCAAATACAATTTTGATGCGTACAAACGATTTTGCTTTATCATGCGTGACCTCAGAGATGACGGCAAGGTTGTGGCGATAGACGCAAATCTTCTAAATGTCCTATATAGGATACAAAACACACTACTTGGCTTTGGTTTTCATAAGCCGCTCAATATCAATAGCGGATACAGAAGTCTAAAGACAAATGAGAATACAGAGGGTGCAGCCAAAAACTCTTTTCATACGAAGGGTAGGGCGGTTGATATTTCCAATGGGAGTATGGACTCCGGACTGATAGGCACACTAGGTATGATTATGGCTAGTGGCGGGGTCGGCTTCTATCCAAACAAAAACTTCATACACCTAGATACAGGCAACAGGCGACAATGGGTCGTGGATAGTAAAAATAACTTCAAGATGTTGAATTGACTATTTGATATAAAAAAAATAAATAATCCAACTATTTGTCTTTCTTGGAATTTTTTATCAAAGTGTTACTTTTGGTTACTTCAAAAATGTAATTTTTCCCACATTGTTACAAAAAAGATAGCGTGCTATGTTAATGCTATTTTTGTCATATAGAATTTACTCGAAATTCAAAAAGAGGAGTTTTTATGAAAAAAATCGCACTTTCACTAGTAGCGGTATCTGCAATCGTGACAACAAGTGGCTTCGCAGCTGACACATTGGAAGGAGCTTTCAAAGAGGGGAAAGTATCTGGACAAGTTAGAGCGTTTTATATCAATAGAAGTGTTGATTATGTAGTTACTTCTGGTGCTTCTACAACTGACTATAAAAGAGATGGTTTGGCACTTGGTGGCAAATTGGCTTACGAAACTGCACCTTTGTATGGCATTTCCATGGGGGCAGCATTTTATACTACAAACAAATTGGACAATACTGCATATGCTAGTGGGGCAAATGGTGTTCAAAAAAGTGAACTAGGTACACAAAGAAATGACTATACGCTATTTGGTTCAGACGATAAAGGCTATACATTCCTTGGTCAAGCTTATTTGCAAGGCAAATTTTCAAATACTACTGTAAAAGTCGGTCGTCAACAGCTTGATACGCCGCTAGCTGGTAGTGATGACGCAAGGGAGATTCCAAACCTTTTCACAGCTGCATTGGTAATAAATACAGACATTCCAAGCACTACACTTATAGGTGGTAGAGTTACACAGATAGCGTACGGTTCGTTTGCTAACGCTTACCTTGGCTCTCAAACTTACAATAGCTTAGCTATAGTGAGTGGCTACGGTATATCAAATGGTGCTTCTAATACCATAACTGATTACAAAAATGGAAAATTCCAATCAATGGGTAGGGCTGCTCTTGGCAGTTATGCAGACGGGTTGAATGCTAGCGATAGTGGCGTAACTGTTGTTGCGGCAATAAACAAATCAATCTCAGGACTAACTGCGCAAGCTTGGTACTACAATGCTGAAAATATACTTAGTGCTGTATATGCCCAAGCAGACTACTCTTGGAAATGTCTACTAAATCCAAATGCGACAATGACAGCTTCTGCTCAGTATCTAAAAGAAAATGAGTTGAGCAATAGCGGTCTTTCATCTGCACCATATTATGGCGTTCAGCTTGCTACAAAAGCTGGTAGCTTTAATGCTGCAGTAGCATACTCAAGTACTGGAAAGAGTGCAAGTGCATTATTTAACGGTAGCATAATATCTCCATGGGGCGGAATGCCAGCATTTACCCAAGGTATGGTTACAAGACATCAGTTTTATTCAGACACTACAGCGTATAAAGTTTCTGCGGGATACAACTTGAAGGATATTATTGGTCAAGACATAACTACTAGTGCTTACTACTGCAAGTTTAATGTTGGCGATCAACATAATACTCTTGGTGGTGCAGATTATATGGGTGCTTTAAAAACTAATACGGTCGAACCAGGATTTGACATTACTTATAACAATGCTGGTATTAAAAATCTTCAGCTAAGACTTAGAGGTAACTTCCCAAGCAAATTTTACTCTACAACAACAAATACTGCAGGCTGGTCAGAGTACAGAGTTATCGCAAACTACAACTTCTAAGGAGAAGAGATGCAAAACAATATAGTTGAAGCTATAAAAAACAATCCAAACTACCAAAAACTAGTCCGTGAGAGGACTGGTTTTGGTGTGAAGCTGGCGATCATCATGCTTGTAATGTATTATGCATTCATCTTGACTATCGCATTTGACAAAAAGCTACTAGCTATAAAAATCGCTACCACAACAACCATTGGTATGCCGATTGGTATAGGTATTATTGTGATTTCATTTATCCTGACAGGTATTTATACTAGAAGGGCAAATGGTGAATTTGATGCTCTAAATGACAAAATCAAAGAAGATATAAAAAGGATGGGAGCATGAGAAAAATCGTTCTACTTCTAGCCGTGCTTGGTCTTAGCGGACTTTTTGCATCTGGCGCAATTGACGGTGCGGTACAAAAACAAGCAGTCAACATGAATGCTATCGTTATGTTCTTCACTTTTGTATTGTTGACACTTGGTATTACTTACTGGGCTGCAAAAAGAACAAAAACTGCAAAAGATTTCTATGCTGCAGGTGGTGGTATCACTGGCGGTCAAAATGGTATGGCGATAGCAGGGGATTATATGTCTGCTGCATCTTTCCTAGGTATTTCAGGTCTTGTTTATACGAGTGGGTTTGATGGTCTAATATACTCTATTGGCTTCCTTGTTGGTTGGCCGATTATTTTGTTCATCATTGCTGAGCCACTTAGAAACCTTGGTAAATATACTTTTGCCGATGTTGCTTCGTTCCGTCTAAGACAAGCTGACATTAGAACAATAGCAGCAGCTGGTACTATCGTAACTGTTATCCTTTATCTAATCGCTCAAATGGTTGGTGCCGGTAAACTTATCCAACTACTTTTCGGTCTTGAGTATTCGACTGCAGTTATCCTTGTCGGCGTATTGATGATTCTTTATGTTACATTTGGTGGTATGCTTGCAACTACTTGGATTCAAATCATCAAAGCAATCCTGCTTCTATCAGGTGCTACATTTATGGCGTTCATGGTTATGAGTTACTTTGGATTTAGTTTTGAGAATATGTTTGCTTCCGCTGTAACTGCTCATGCAAAACATGGTGCCATCATGGAGCCAGGCGGTCTTGTATCTGACCCATGGAATGCGATTTCGCTTGGATTGGCTCTTATGTTCGGTACTGCTGGTCTTCCTCACATCCTTATGAGGTTCTTTACTGTAAGCGATGCAAAAGAGGCTAGAAAATCAGTTTTCTTTGCTACTGGTTTTATCGGTTATTTCTATATCTTGACATTTATTATCGGTTTTGGTGCAGTTACTCTTCTTGCTATGCACCCAGAGTTCTTCAAAAGCGGTGTAAAAGCTATATCTGTATT
>CAZNYV010000095.1:0-3524 GCA_964577355.1 uncultured Campylobacteraceae bacterium | reverse complement strand
CCAAGATGGCAACTATACAGTTGTACTTGAAGCAAATGCGACAAATATCGTAAATGGCGTACAGACACTTGTTGCAAGCGATACAAACATGAGCATTATAGCTGGTACAAAACTGCTAAAAGGCGGGGATAATATGACTGCTATTCATCTAGCTCAGGCTGTTGGTGGTGATATGTTCCTTGGATTTATCTCAGCTGTTGCATTTGCTACGATTCTTGCGGTTGTATCTGGTCTAACACTTTCTGGTGCGTCTGCAATCAGCCACGACCTTTATGCTAGCGTAATCGGACATGGCAAAGTTGACGAGCAAACAGAGATGAGAGCATCAAAAATTGCTACACTTGTTCTTGGAGTTCTTGCGATAATACTAGGTATCGCATTTGAAAAACAAAATGTTGCGTACATGGTTGGTCTTGCATTTGCTATTGCAGCATCTGTTAACTTCCCAATTCTACTTCTATCAATCTACTGGAAAAACCTAACAACTAGAGGTGCTTTCATAGGTGGTGCTGTAGGTCTTGTAGCGGCAATAGTTATAGTTATCATGGGACCAACAGTCTGGAAAGATGTTATGGGACACAAAGAGGCTCTAATCGGACTCAAAAACCCAGCAATCATCTCTATGACTTTGACATTCATCGTAACTTATCTTGTATCAAAAATGGACACTTCAGCTAGGGGTGAGCAAGACAAAGCAGGCTTTGAAGCTCAATATATCAGAGCTCAAACAGGTATCGGTGCTGACGGAGCTAGTGGGCACTAATTTTATTTAGTAATGCACAATTAAAATACTCGAAAGCGAGAACATTTGCAGCGATAGGGTCAAAATCTGTTGATTTTGGGGTACCCATCGTGAAACCGTTTGAGCGTCGAGTATGAGATTGTGGGTGCTATTTTTTTTGAATAGACAATTTTGACAACTTCATAATCGCTCAGTTTTTTGACTGGGCGAAATTTAGGGAAAATATCGATGAGTAGCCTTGATACAAAAGCATTCGTAGCCTCAATTTCACCATTTGATACGCTGGATAGCTATGCTTTAGACTCTTTTTGTGCAAATGCGGATATTGCATATTTCAAAAAAGGTCAGCATATTGCGACAAGCGGTAGTGGTGTCGAGTGTTTTTATATCATAGCAAAGGGTATCGTGGTCGAAAAAACCAGCGATGGACAAGAGATATACCATGGAGAGCGAGATTTTTTTGATTTTGAAGCACTATTGGAGGGTGGTTACAAGGCTGAGTATTATCCGCTTGACGAGTGTCTGCTCTATGAGTTCAAAAAAGAAGACTTTCTAGCACTAGTGCATAATAACTCCAAGCTTGAGAGCTATTTTTTCAAAAACTTTGCCAAAAGATTGGCTGACAAATCGAACTCAACCGACTCATACATGATAAAAAGAGTCGAGGATATAGCATATCAGCAGCCAATATTTGCCCATGAATCCGATTCTATTTATTCTGCTGTAAGCGTGATGACTGATGCGAACAAGACATTTGTCCTTGTCCGATTCGACAATGGGATGATGGGTATAGTCACAGATAGTGATTTGCGTAAAAAAGTGATACTTGGCAGACTAGAATTTGATTTGCCTATCGGCACTATCGCCACCACCAATCTCGCAAAAGTAGAAAAAACAGACTTCTTGTTTAATGCACTTTTGGTGATGACCAAACGAAATGTAAAAAGAGTGCTAGTGACAGATGAGAGTGGTGAGGTCGTGGGTGTGCTGCAGGACATTGATGTGCTTTCTTCTTTTTCTACACATACACAGTTTATATCTCGTAAAATAGAGCTTGCACGAAGTAACGAAGACTTGGTCTCTGCTCTCGCTGATATTGATACTGCTGTTGCCAACTTGTTATCCGAGGGTGTGAAAACAAAACATATCTGCAAGCTGGTAACAGAGCTGAACTCTCAACTGTTCAAAAAAATCTATGAGTCACTTTGTGATGCTGATATATTGGCGAATAGCTGTCTGGTTGTGATGGGCTCTGAGGGTAGGGGCGAGCAAATACTGAGAACCGACCAAGACAATGCGATTATCCTAAAAGATGGCTATGAGAACCCAAAAATCACAGAGATAGCGCAAAAATTCAATGAGACACTTATAGCCATCGGATACCCTGAATGCAGTGGTGGTGTGATGGCAAAAAATCCATACTACTGCAAGTCGCTTGCCGCATTTAGGGATGATATTTATGAGGCTATTAGTCATCCAAAACCTGAAGGGTTTTTGAATAGCGCCATACTGATGGATATGAGGGCTGTTGGTGGCAGTGAAGAGCTTTGCAGGGAGCTTGTTGAGTATGTGCATCATAGTCTCAAGGGAAATCCGTCGTTTTTGGCACGATTGGCTGGCGGAAGCCTGTCGTTTGATACACCGCTTGGGATTTTCAATAATTTTGTCTTGGATAAAAAAGAGCACTCTGGCGAGCTTGACATCAAAAAAGGCGCTGTATTCCCGATAGTAAACTCCATCCGCGCACTGGCAAATGAATATGGCATCGAAAGCGCCAATACATTTATACGAATCAAAGAGCTTAACAACGCTGGGCTATTTGATAGAAATTTTGCTGAGGAGTTAATAGAGTCATACAATTTCGTCCTAGAAATCAGACTCAAAGAGCGACTTTTCAAAATCAAAACTGGCGAAACACCTGATAATTATATCTCGCCAGCGAGACTTAGCAAGCTAGAGCGAGATGTTCTAAAAGATGTCCTCAAAATAGTTGACAAACTCAAAAAACTAGTCTTCGCACACTACAAATTAGGATACATAGGCTGATGTTTCGAGGGCTTCGCAAAAAATGGTATGAGAGCAGACTAAGCGATGAGCGGTATAGATTCTTGCTAGATGAGCCTTGCTTGGATGAGTTTGTGGCGTTTGATTGCGAGACAACTGGACTCAATCCAAAGAGTGCGGAGATTATCTCGATTGGTGCTGTCAAGATCGTTGGTAATAAGATAAAAACGAGTGAGCGACTCGATATTTTTGTCAAGCCAACAGGAGAGATGAGCGCAGAAAATATCAAGATTCACCATATCCGCAACTGTGATTTGCAGAGTGCTATTAGTGTGGATGAGGCGATTTGGAAGTTTGCGAACTTTATAGAAAATAGGGTTTTGGTAGGGTATTTTTTGGAGTTCGATGTGGCGATGATAGACAAATATCTGACAAAAATAGCTGGAATAAAACTACAAAACCCGCAAGTGGAGGTGTCTGCATTATATTTTGACAAAAAAAACGATCCATTTGGGAGCAAGAATGTGGATTTGAGGTTTGATTCTATCGCAAAGGATTTGGATATTCCGCTATTTGCACAGCATAATTCATACTATGATGCGCTTAGTACGGCGTTGATTTTCTTGAAATGTACCACGAAGCCTTAGATTGCAAGGTTTCGTGGTACATTTAATCGTGTCCTAAATCGAAAAAAGCTAAGATTAATTATCAAATTGGAAGGAGAGTTTCATGAGCGAACATAGTTTACACGGGATGGTTTTTGAGCCAAATAAAAAAG
>CAZNYV010000094.1:0-8377 GCA_964577355.1 uncultured Campylobacteraceae bacterium | reverse complement strand
GTCTCTGTCATAGAGCTTGATTATCAGAAAAAGCTCTACTTCATCGACCGTCTCCGATAGTACGACCGCTTGGCTCCGCTTCCTCCTATGGTGTGCTTTCTATCTCGACGGTTGCTGAATTGGATGAAGCTCTGAGCTATCTCATCGACCCTGAGTATATCGTCATCGATGTCGGTGGCTTCGACTCGGAGCTGAACCGTGCTGCTATCTCGGTTGCTGACATGGTTATCTGTCCTATCAAGGACTCGGTGCATGAGGCTCTGGGCTTTCATGCCTTCTCTGCGGTGCTCTGCGACATCGGCTCTCCTGTGGTGCATCTGCTCATCAATGGCGCTCACCCTAGGACGAGCGACTTTAGCTCTCTTCGTGAATCCGTTGGTGAATATGCTGGCATGGTGTGGATGGACACTATCGTCCATTTCCGTGCGGCGTATGCACGGGCGATGGCACGAGGGCGTGGCGTAGTAGAGTATGACAATACTGCTCACTTTGCCGTGCCTGCGGAGCAGATTCGCTCGGTCGTGCGTGAGATACAGGAGGTGCTCAAATGTCCAGGAAACTAAACCTAGGTGCGATATCAAAAGACCTCAAAGGTGGCTTTACGCCTGTGGCTTCTAGTGTGTCGTCGGTACTCAAGGTGTCGCTTGATCTTCTGCTGGAGTCACCGCAGCAGCTCCGTATCGATGCGGGTGACATCGAAGGGCTGGCAAGCTCAATGCATCAGCATGGTCTGCTCCAGCCTGTGTCCGTTTCACCTATCGGCGGTGGCAAGTACCACATCGTCGCTGGTCACCAGAGGGTCGCCGCTGCTCGCTCTCTAGGCTGGCACAATATCGATGCTTTTGTCGTCTCTGCAGGGAGCGATGGCGAGCTGGCACTCAAGGGTCTAATCGAGAATATCCAGCGCAACGACCTATCTCCACTGGAGCTGGCTCTCGGTATAGATAGGGCGATGGCTGCTAGTGGTCTTGGTGTATCTGCTTTCGCCCTAGCTATCGGAAAAAAGCCCGAATGGGTGAGCAAACTCCGCTCCATACTGTCATTGCCTCAAGAGGTGCTGGACGCTCTAGCGCTAGAGATGCTGCCTGAGCAGAGGAGACGGCTGGGCATGGAGGCACTCTCTGAGCTGTCTCGTGTCGATGATGACGAGCTGGTGTGTGAGCTATTCGGCAAGCTACGAAGTGGTGAGCTGAATCGTGAAGGGATGCGTGAGGCTATCCGCGCTGCCAAAGAGCCGAAGGTGTACGAGACGACAATCCCGATGCCTACCGCTACCGTCGCTGACCTACCGCCTAGCTATACGCTGGACGAGATACTGGAGGACGACCCGCTGGAGCTGCTGGAGCCTACGACTGATGCACCGATGCCAAAGATGGCAGAGCTGGTGGATAATAATCGTATCTCTATCGTCCGTCCTGCTGTGAGCTTTGAGACTACTGTGCCTGTGTCGGAGGTTGTGCTTGCTGATGAAACTCCAAAGGCTGAAACTATCGGGGAGTTTTGGAGTTTCGCATGGGATAAAAATTCGCTCTCTTATGAGCTAGATATGTCGGATTTCAATGAAACTCTTACCGACCAACTAATGCGTGAGATGCAGACGCTATTTGTTAAATATGAAAATATGGAGGTATGCTAATGGCTAGTCGTACTATCAGGCGAGCGGATTTTGACCGCCTGTTCCGCTCTGCATCCACTGCTGGTGATTGGGAGCTAGCAAAGGTCTATGTTCTGCTTTTTTATGGCGCATTTCGTATCTCGGAGGTGTTGCAGTTTTCGCCAGCGAAGATTTCTGAGGCTGTTGGTAGTGGTACTCTGATGGCGTGGATTCCCAAGCAAAACACCACCCGCGATGTCATCCTCACCGACGAGGCTCGCACTCTGCTGGGCGCTATCCTATCTCGGTCGGCTACGCTCTATCATTTCATCAAGCCAGTATGCGCCGACCATCTGACTGCCAAGGTCAACAAGCACATAGTATCTGTACTGGGTGAAGGCTATACCTCGCATGGCTTCCGTCGTGGTTATGTATCAGATATCATCGGGAACGACCCCAATGACGCCAAGGTCAAGCTCGCTGCTGCCTTAGTCGGTCATCGCTCGACTAAGACGACGGCGATGTATTATGAAGTCACGGATGAAGCGAAGCGACAAATGCTAAATAGTGTTAGGAATTAAGTTTACAACTTGACAAAGTTCGCAAAACGAGCTATACTGCCAAAGTAAAACAAAAACATCGACAAATGGTCGAGTTGTCTAAGGAGGACAAAATGAAAATAGCAACAGGAAAAGAACTAGGGCTTACGGTAATTGATTGTATTGAGATGATGGAAGGCAGAGTGTCACAATATAAAGATGCAGGGAAAAAAATATACGAGAAAGGGCTATATACTAGAGGTAGAAGCCACTGCCGACCAAGAGAGGGGCATGTTGCATATATGGACGCATACTACCTAGATGCCGAAGATAGATCTGTTGAGAACCTATGCTACAACACATCACCTCGAAGGACATTACTATTAATTAGAGCGCTTAAAAGTGGTGAAATTAACAATGTCAATGCCAATATCATAAACAACTATGCTACTAATGGGCACAATACGAGATCTGGACTATTCAGAAGCAATGGAAAGCTGCATAGAATCAAGGAGATAGCTAGAAGTCATGCAGACTATATGGGTTCAGAGTCAGGAAGTAGTGCGCTTGACCACCAATGTCGAGTAAAAATGAGGAATAAATAATGCACGATAATACACTACTATTTTTGAGGACGGGACTCAATCCGTCCTCTCTCCAAATGCTGGCAAATCTCATCGAAGGAAAAGCCCCATCAATACGAGCGTGTCAGCATTGGTTCAATGGTGAGAAGGTGACCAAAAACGGCATTATAAAACTAGCTCACAAGCTAGACGAGATGATGAGCGACTATGCTTTGCAGATTTTGCACGAAGAAAAACAAAAAAACCAAACAAAAATTTGGATTGTTGGTTTTGATGACGACGACGAGCTATGGAGGAACCACCAAGATATGATAGGTATCTCCAACACCATCCACTCAGCTCTTATCAATCGTATCATCACGATAGGCATGACGCTTGAGATTGAGGTACTGGTTGTTAGAGGTGAGAGTGATAGTGATTGGGGCTCAACATACAATGTTGCGATTGACAAAAGAATATTATTCAATTAACCGAGAGGGTACAATCAACCCTCCCATACTGACTAGTATATCATCCCACCGCTTCTAGCTCACCATTTGGCTCGCTGTTCATACTCGCATTGGCATTAGCGGCTTTCATCGCTGCTTCTGCTGCTTTGGCTTGGTTGAGCTGGATTTTGCTTTGCAGCTCGCCCATTTGTAGCTCTATGTTTTTCATCTGTAGCTGCATTTGTGCTTGAGCTTGGTCGCTTTGGGCTTCTTGTGCTGCTTCTTCTATCGCCTTGCCTACTCTCGCTGCTAGTGGTGCATCTGCATCCTTGAGGAATTCAGGCAGTAGCTTGACCACTAGGTTTGGCGCTGCTTGTTGGACTATCTTCATGATCTCTGTATTTTGTTTGTATCGCTCTGAGCGGCTGCCTGCTTCTATCGGCACAAAATCCACAGTCACATCGTACCTGCCTATATCTAGCTTGTCTTGACCGTTGTTGATGTCAAACACTCTATCCTCGATGTCCTTGTCCACGATGTAGAATGTCTGCTGCGCGTCAAAGTATTGCTTGATCAGCTCTATCGCGTAAGCAAACACATCACGGTCGAAGCTGGCACTACTGTCGATGTAGTGCATCATCCCCATGAGCCCTGTTCGCTGGCGCTGTTCTATCGCATATCCGCTCAGACGGTTGACCGCTACACCTAGGGCTTCTTCGTTGAATCCTGCTACGGTTTTGGCTTCGGCTTTTAGCTCGTTGATTCGTCCTTGTATCTGGACTATCCTATCTGCTTGGCTGATTTCTTTGAATTTGCCTTTTTGTACTGCGTCCTTGTTCATCACGACTACTGCGTTGTCCTTGCTGTATTCGTCCTTAAATGTCTCTATGTCGTCTACTGCATCCTCATCGACTAGTAGCTTGGAGCTTCCTAGCATATTTGCTACTCTATTGGCTGCGTAGTTGATTTGGTCTTGGAGTGGTTTGAGATTTCGGAACATTCCAAAAAATTCGCCCCTGTCACCCTTGAAACATCGGCGCAGTCGTGTGGGTATCTGCTGGTGAGAGTACGGGCTGTCACCTATCTCTAGTATCATATCGCTCACCCATATCGCATAGCGTACTTTGTCGCCGCCTCTGGCTGGGTCGTATTCTTTGAACCATGTATATCTGAGGCACACCATCGGCGTGGCTACTGAGCTGAGAGCGTATGACATATCGTAGGTACTAGTCAGCTCGTCTATGTAGTCTGTGCTAGAGCTCACCGAGTCGATTCGCTCTTTGCTATATCTAGGGTACAGGCTCTCTTTTGGTATCCAGAAAGCCCGCGTGACAAATCTAGCATCTGTATAATTGAGCGTCTTGGCGTATGGGTCTGGGTATATCTCATCTGCATCGATATGTACGAACTCTAGCTCTTTGAGGTTGTTCCCGTACTTGTCGGTGTCAGGGAGTATCTTTACCCTTGGCTCCATCGCACATAGTCCATATAGCATGAGGTCTTCGTCGCACTCTCTCTTGTCCGTATAATACTCTCTACCGTCTACGCTGCCACTGTCAGTAAATGAGCGCAATATATCACTGAGCATTTCGCCCTTGGCTCTATCTTCATACTGTCTACCAGTGACCTTGACCTCTGTCCTCGTATCTATCTTGTAGCCTGTGACCTTGTTGCCTATCATCTGATAAAGATTGACCCATAGCTCAGGTTGACCCCTACGGTTCAGCACCTCTTGCACATCGGCTGGGAGCTGTCGCCCACGATAATACTCACGGTGCGATCTGCCCTCTAGCTTCCATTTGCGTGTCAGCTCATAGCTCTCTTTGAGCCAATTTTTGAGCTTGGTCAGCGTCTCTACATGGTCTGGAATATTTGTCGTCTGTGCTTCTACTATCATTTGGTGCTCTCTTTATTTTGGTTGTATTGTGTAGCTGCGGCTGCTCCTGCGCCTACTGCATATAGTGGTTGTCCTTTTGATTTGACTTCGTCTCTCATCGTCTGTGTCACTGGGAAGCTCCACACCTCTGCGCCATTGTCTAGCTGGGTTTTTTCTACTTTACTATCCCATTTTTTGATATACTTTCTGGTGAAATCTGGAAGGATTTTGTCATAAAATCCTCGCATACCATCGCCGCCGATAGATAGCTCCTCACCTGCTATCTTCCTACCTCCGCCACTATTTGGCTCGTTTGCCATGAGCTTTCTCGTCGGCTCTTTGCCGATGATACTCTCCAGCTTGTCAGGTGTGACATTGGACTGGAATAGCACTTCATTACCATCTTTTTTGGCAGCTAGAACGGAGGATTTTTCATTGTAGATGATTTCATCGGCGAATTTGGCGAGGTCATATCGCTTGTTCTGCACCTCTCCAGTAGTCCATGCGACCCTGTCGTATCCACCGTCTACTGCCTCATCTATCATCCGCTTGATGCCATACTCTTGCCATGTTTTGGAGAGTGGGGCTTGTGGTGCGCCTTTATTCCCTGTCCTCATGACTCTTTGTTTTGCTTCCCAGCTCTTATCCACTTCTTCTAAATACGCATTTCTAGAATCCTCATCCCATCCATTTTGCTCTGCTACCCTTTTTAGATTTTCTAGCTTTTTGTCATCATAAGCATACCCCTTGCTTTTACCCTCTTGATGCCAGTCGCTCTGTATCTCTTCTATCAGTAGTGTTTTGTCGCCGTCCTTGCTCTGGTCTATCGCTCTGATGTGCATTAGGACATTCGGCTCTTTCCAGTGGTCTGTCTTGTACTCAGGCATACCGAGTGCTCTCTCCGCTTCTTTTATAGCTTCTATTTTATTTTTTCCCGATGATACTATGTTCATTCCGTCATACGGTGCTCTCTCCGCATACCATCTGCTATCATCGCTTTTAATTATTTTTATATCATCTGGCAGTCTATTCGGTGCTTGGATGAGTATCTCTTTGTAGTCTGTGCCACCATCGGATGTGTACTGCTCGTAGGTTGTCGGGCGATTCTCTTTCTCTGTTAGCAGATACCTATTATCCTTGATATACGCCATAAAGTCATCTTTGCGGATATTGCCTTTGTCATCTTTGAGCGCATTGAGTCCGTCGCTCACCTTGACCCATTTGAGCTCTTCGTCCTTGACTCCGTTGTTGCGTAGTACACCTAGGAGTGCTGATTCACCAAATCTATTTGGCAGTTTATCCTCTGCCACTCTCTCTAGCTGGCTGAAAAATCCCTTTGGCATTTCGTTTGTAGCCGTTTTACTTATCGCTGACTCGGCGTATGGCACGACAAAGCTCGCAGGCGCAAAGTAGCTACTCATTATCTTGTCATGCAGTTTCGCCGCTAGAGCGTTGCCCTCATTGATTGCTAGGTCTTTGAGTGGCTGGAGTTTTTTGGCTGCGGCGTTTAGTGCTTGTTGACCTACTTTGCCTCTGAGTATCGCACTTCCCATCGTGCCACCCACCAGCCCTATGAGGAATCGTTCAGGGTCTATGCCTGTTATATTCCCATCATTGTCGTATTGTAGTCCGTTTGCCATACCTGCTACTATGCCGCTCACCCCGTCAGCTCGTAACATCCCACTGCTCGCCCATTCGACCGCTTTTAGCTTGGCTATTTCGTTTTGTGTCTTGGCTATCGCTGCCTTGTCAGCTAGGGCTTTGGCTTGTGTAGGATGCGTATATAGCCTATCTTGTAGTGTAGTCAGTCTATCTAGTGCCTCGCCGTGTATTCTCTCTAGCTCTGGGATTTCTTTTGTCTTGTATGCCTCATATAGTTTGTCTGCTTTTGGTTGGATGACCTTGACCCACTCTGGTGTCACTTCGTCTATCGCCATGTCTTCTGCTTTGCTGATTTTCTCCACAATACCCATACCTCGGAGTGTCTCCTCAATATCGCTATCGCCCATGCTCACTAGTTGCTTACGGACTATTTTGTTTATCTGTCTGTATTCTGCCTCTATAGTATCTTGATGGTCTCGCATTTCTGCTAGATACTCACCTAGTGCATCATTATCAGCTCTATTATCTATCATCTCGGCGTGTTCTGCTCTATACTTGCTCAAGCCGCCTGATTCTGTCACGAACTCTTTTATATCGCTATATAGTTTGTGCTGTTCTGGTGTCATCGTGCCCGATTCTATGGCTTGGGTCAGTTTCTCAAGCGTCGAGCCTTTGATGCCAAACTCCTTATAAAAACTACTAGGTGCATAATACATCGCTTGCAGTATCTCGTCTGCTTCTTTTGGGTCTATTGGCTCATGATTTTTCGCCAGCGAAGTTTTTTCACTCTCCAAAGCGGACATTTGTGCGTCTGGTTTTGGCTCTACTGTTTCTATCGGCTTTGGGTCATCTAGCCCTCTCGCCTCGGCTCTGATGCCTTGCCATGCCTCATTTCCGTCCACCGCCCTGTAGCTATCCAGTAGG
Source organism: uncultured Campylobacteraceae bacterium (assembly GCA_964577355.1). GTDB lineage: Bacteria > Campylobacterota > Campylobacteria > Campylobacterales > UBA6016 > CAZNYV01. Next base: position 830 of record CAZNYV010000094.1, on the reverse strand, counting down.
CTTTTGTAGTCTGCTTCGCTCGCTTCACCAGCCACTACTCTAGCATATGGCTCGGTTAGCTCTGGAGTTACCTTGGCTAGTGCTGCTATGTCGTTGTCAAAGCCCACTATTTTTGCTGTTGCTTCGTAGGCTTTTTGGTTTGGTAGCACTTCTGGGGATTTTGTCTGTATAGCTCTTTAGGCTTGTTCTATAGGTTGTGCCTCTGGTATTGGCATAGGCACTTCTTCTTTAGGTTTGGGAGCAAAGCCGTCCTTACTACCATCCTTGAACCATATCGTCTCTGTCCTGCCTGCTACTGGCTCTGTATCTACCCAATCACTAGATTTGACTATGTTGTCAAACATCTCATGGGCATTCATGCCGCCACCAGCTACTGTATCGAAGGTGTCTTTTAGTGGGTCTTTTTTGTAATGCCATAGCTCATCTCTATATAGCATCAATCCTTTTGACTCATCTGCAAACCGTGTCACTAGGTCATGTGTCATTCTGTAGATACCAATACCTACTGTATTGACGCCGTTGTATCCGCTCGTTTTGTAGTATGGTGGGTCAAATACATTTAGTACATTTTCACCCATATCGTACTCTTCTCGACCGTAGCTACTACCCTCAAAATATCTGACCTTGATACCTCTTTTTTGTATCTGTTCGGAGTATTTACCTATGTTGTAGATGGTAGTCTTTGCACCAGACATAAACTTTTTGAGGTCTCTAGCTCCACGGTCTACGATATCAGCTAGAAATTGCAGGGCTGCTATCTCGGCTTCACTTAGTGGCTCGGCATTGTTTTTGGCAGCTGTTATCAGCTCTTTGTATTCACCCTCTAGCAT
>CAZNYV010000093.1:0-8424 GCA_964577355.1 uncultured Campylobacteraceae bacterium | reverse complement strand
GCTAGATGTCTTGGTGCGTGCGGCTTGGCACCGCTAGGTGTATTCGATGGCAAGGTTGTCGGTTATTTGGATGAACAAAAAACAGATGAAAAGATTGAGGAGATGCTGAGATGATAAATGCAGTCACAAGTATTGAAGAGCTGGAGGCCATAAAAGCGAGCACACTGGCTGATGAAGATGGATTCGAACATGTCATCTCGGTTTGTACTGGTACAGCGTGTCTAGCTGTTGGCTCAAAAGAGACAAAAGAGTCGATAGAGTCTGAAGTGGCAAGGTGCGGACTAGAGAGATGCAAGGTCAAAAGTGTTGGCTGTAAGGGGCTGTGTTCTCAAGGGCCACTGCTTGAGATCAAGGGAAGCGATGAGCTACTCGGCGAAGTCAAATCCGAAGATGCGGAAAAAATCGTAAAAATCATCAAAGGCGAGACAGCTTCTGAGGCGATGGGCATACCAAAATCGACGCCATTTTTTGCCAAACAGAAGAAAATTGTCTTAGAAAATGCCGGCATCATAGACCCAGAGTCGATAGAAGAGTATATTTCGCGTGATGGTTATTTGGCTCTGCTTACAGCTATTACAGAGATGAATCAAGCTGAGATTATAAATGCCATCAGGGATTCTGGACTTAGAGGGCGAGGTGGTGGAGGCTATCCGACAGGACTGAAATGGGCGATGGTAGCAAAGGCAACCAGTTCTCAAAAATATGTCGTGTGCAATGGTGACGAGGGAGACCCAGGTGCGTTTATGGATAGAAGTGTCATGGAGGCAGACCCGCATAGAGTGCTTGAGGGTATGGCTATCGCTGGGTATGCTATTGGAGCTGACAAGGGGTATATCTATGTCAGAGCTGAGTATCCGCTGGCAGTCAAAATGCTCAAAAAGGCAATCAAAGACGCTGAGCGAGCAGGGCTTTTGGGTGCAAATATAGCTGGAAGCAATTTTAGTTTTCATGTTGAGGTCAGGCTTGGAGCTGGGGCATTTGTGTGTGGCGAGGAGACGGCACTTCTCGCTAGTATTGAGGGCAAAAGGGGTGTGCCAGTCCCAAGACCCCCATTTCCTGCAGAAAAAGGGTTGTTTGGCAAACCTACTTTGATAAATAATGTCGAAACATTTGCCAATATTACGCCTATTATCCGTTTTGGCAGTGAAGTTCTGTCGTCTATTGGTACTGAAAAATCAAAGGGCACAAAGGTTTTTGCATTGACTGGAAATATTGCAAATGCAGGAATTATCGAAGTGCCGATGGGTATTAGTTTGAGCGAAATTATATATGAAATAGGTGGTGGCGTCCAAAACGGCAAAATCCTAAAAGCAGTCCAAACTGGTGGACCGTCTGGCGGGTGCATACCTAGTGACAAGATGGATTTGCCAGTTGATTACGACTCACTTCTCTCTATCGGCTCTATGATGGGCTCTGGCGGGATGATTGTTATTGACGATACAAGTGATATGGTGGATGTTGCGAGGTTCTTTATAGATTTTTGTCGTTCAGAATCGTGTGGCAAATGTGTACCGTGCCGTGTTGGTACAGTCGAGCTTCACGCACTGCTTGGCAAAATCATCAATGGCAAAGCGGATGAGTCTGATATAGAGCTAGTTGAGAGATTGTGCAAAACGATGAAAGCCACTAGTTTGTGCGGGCTAGGTCAGTCAGCTCCAAACCCAATACTCAGCACTCTGCGATATTTCAGAGATGAATATATCTCAAAACTAGCAAAGGAGGTGTGATATGTCTGCAGCATTAAAAACACTCAAGATAAATGGCAAGGACATTACCGCTAGAGCTGACGAGACAATACTGCAAGCGGCGAGAGAGAATAATATTTTCATACCTACGCTTTGCTATCTGGAGGGTATTAGCGTCTATGGTGCGTGCAGATTGTGCATCGTCGCCATCAAAGGTGTGAACAAACTCCTGCCATCTTGTTGTACGCTTGTCGAAGAGGGTATGGAGGTGACGACTGACAATGAGGAGATTGGCGAGCATCGACGGATGATTTTGAGCATGATATTTGCCGAGCGAAATCATACATGTGCCGTCTGTGTGAGCAATGGATGTTGTGAACTGCAGGATTTATCTGTCAAACTAGGGCTAACTCATATCGAAGTGCCATATCTATATCCAAAAGTCGAAGTGGATGCAACTCACAAATACTTTATCTCCGACCACAACAGGTGTATCTTGTGCTCTCGTTGTGTGAGGGTTTGTGATGAGATAGAGGGTGCGCATATCTGGGACATCAAAAATCGTGGCATTGGCTCTCGTGTTATCACTGGGTTTGATGAGCATTGGGGCGATGTTGGTGAATGTACAAATTGTGGTAAGTGCGTACAAGTCTGTCCTGTTGGCGCGCTTAGTGAAAAAGGTGTCGCAGCTGGCGAGATGAAGAAAAATAGAAATTTCCTAGACTATATAGTAGAGATGAGGGCGAACCGTGAGTAAAATAAAATTTGCAACAGTTTGGATGGATGGCTGTTCTGGGTGTCATATGAGTTTTCTTGATATGGACGAGAAGCTTTTGGAGTTGGCAGAGCATATAGAGGTGGTTTGTTCACCTTATGTAGATGTCAAAGAGTATCCAGAGGGTGTGGATTTGGTCATCGTTGAGGGCGCTATCAGTAGTGAAGAAGATGAGAAAAAAATCAAAAAAATCCGTGCTAGAACGAAGCTTGTTATGAGTTTTGGAGATTGTGCAGTAACTGGGAATGTGACAGCGCTTCGTAATATTCCAGGGCTTGAGGCTTGTTTTGATAGGGCATATCACGAAAATGTGACGGCAAATCCTGTGACTCCGAGTGTAGATTTGCCAGTTCAGCTAGAACATGTCAGACCACTAAATGAGGTCATCAAGGTGGATATTTTCCTGCCAGGCTGTCCGCCCCCAGCTACCTCGATATATATGATACTACGAGATTTATGTGAAGGCAAAGAGCTTGATTTTGCTGCATACAACACAAGGTTTGGAAGATGAAAAAAATAGTAATAGACCCGCTAACTAGAATAGAAGGGCACGCCAAAATCACGATAGAAATCAACGACGACAACAGTGTCAAAGATGCAAAGATGCATGTGACGCAGTTTCGTGGATTTGAAAAGTTTTGTGAAGGACGACCATTCGAAGAGATGCCGTCCCTTATGGCTAGGACTTGCGGGATTTGTCCTGTTAGCCACTTGGTCTCTGGCTCCAAAGCTGGTGATGGAATACTAGGTGTCACGCCTCCGAGAGCTGGTAGAAATCTGAGACGAGCCATGAATCTAGCGCAAATACTACAATCACATGCTCTCAACTTCTTTCACCTCTCTTCGCCTGATTTGCTTCTCGGATTTGACTATGACCCGAAAAAGCGAAATATTTTTGAGTTAATAGAAAAAGAGCCAGAGCTTGCTCGTGCGGGCGTGAGACTGAGAGGATTTGGTCAGCATACTATCAAGCTTCTCAGCGGAAAACGGATTCACCCAGCGTGGATGGTTCCAGGTGGTGTCAATCGTCCTCTTCCGATAGAGAATAGGGATGAGATACTAGCAGGTATCCCAGAAGCTAGAGCGACGGCGATGAAGGCTATAGAGATATTCAAAGCCTCACTATCAAAATACAAAGAGGAGGCGGAAAATCTAGCCAATTTTCCTACGCTTTTTATGGGGCTTGTCAATGAAGAGGGCAATCTGGAGCATTATGACGGCAAAATCAGAGTGATGAATTCTGGTGGAACTATCATCGCAGATGGACTTGAGCCCAAAAAATATGCTGATTACATTGGGGAAAAGGTAGAGGATTTCAGCTTTATGAAATCGCCATACTATCTACCTTTTGGCGTAGAAAATGGTGCGTATCGTGTCGGACCACTAGCTAGGCTAAATATAGCTAACAAATGTGGAACGCCACTCGCCGACAAAGAGCTAGAGATATTCCGAAGCTATGGCAGGGTGCAAAACAGCTCATTTTTCTATCATTATGCCAGACTGATTGAGATTTTGTATTGTACAGAGAAGATAGAGCAACTATTGTCTGAAGAGTCTATACTCTCGACACATATCAGAGCTTTTGCTGGCGTGAACAATTTGGAAGCCGTAGGTATGAGTGAAGCGCCGAGGGGAATGCTACTCCACCACTACAAAGTAGACCCAAATGGACTGGTCACTTGGTCAAACCTCATCATCGCTACAGGGCATAACAATTTAGCTATGAATGCAGGTATTACGCAGGCGGCGAAGCATTTTGTCAAGGCAGACAGACTAGAAGAGGGTATGCTAAACCGTGTCGAGGCGGTTATCAGATGTTTTGACCCGTGTCTCTCGTGTGCTACTCATGCGCTCGGTCAGATGGGAATGGATGTGGAGCTTATCAAAAACAAAGAGCTGATTGACAGAAAATCGAGATAGTGAGCTCTAATCCGCATATAAAAGAAGTTTGATTACAATGCTCTAAAATGGAGGTGTTTTCATGAGACATTTTATCTATGCGGTCATGTTGGTTTTGTGTGGGGCTTTTGCTAACGCCGATGATAGGTCTGGTGGTGTGGAGCAGGTCAGCGAGAATACAGCTGCCAAACAAAATGCCACAAGAGTAGATTTGCGTAGGATGCGTTCTCTCCAAACTGCAATTCCGTCTACGACCACACCAGTTACATCGCCACAAGTGGTGCAAATAGTCCCACAGCCAGACATCAGCGCTTCATTACAAGCCGCTCCGATAGACGCTACAAAGTGGCTCTTTGTTATAGCTATCGAGAAATACGATGAGGTTGAGCCTGTCATTTATGCTACAAAATCAGCAAAAGAGTTTGCGGCGGTTATGCAAAAACGAATCGGGATTTCCGAACGAAACAGCTATGTTTTGATTGGTGACAAAGCTACAATGGGCTCGATAAAACTCAACATGGAACGATTGACTAGAAATGTCAAGGCAGGTGATACGATATATTTTTACTATTCAGGGCATAGCATTCCGCTCCATAGCGATGGTGAAGTCTTTATGCTACCAAAAGACGCATCGCCAGAATTTATCGGGAGCGAAAAAGATTTTATGGTCAGAAATATATACAAAAAGCTCAGCGATTCTAAAGCCTCAAAAATCATTGCGTTTATAGATAGCTGTTATAGTGGCAGGACGGATGGCGTCTCTAATGTCAAAGGTATAGCGGCAGGTGTGTTCAAATCCAAAAAAGTCGAATTCAACACCCAAAAAATGGTAGTGATGACAGCTGGAACAAACGGGCAATTCTCAAATGCTTTCCCAGAGAAAGGGCAGAGGCTTTTTAGCTACTATCTCACACGCTCACTGGCTCTCAGACCTACGCTTGACATCGAGAGTGTATACCGAGAAGTGGCTGTAAAAGTCAAAGATGAGAGTTTCAAGATGGGTGATACCAAGATACAAGACCCTCAAATAGAGGGAAATGCAGGGCTGGGATTGCAATAGTAAGTGCGATAAGGCTGCGGTCAAAATTGATTTTTGATTAGGCGCCACATGACGAATTCAAGCAACAAACTTGTTATAATTAATCCACTTTCTCAAAGGAGTTTTTATGCCAACCATATCACTGTTTTACGGCATTGTTATATCTCTTTATTATTTTGACAACAAACAGCACAATATGCCACGTATTCATGCCAAATTCCAAGAGTTTGAGGCTGTTTTTGAAATAGCCAGTGGGGATATTATAGACAGCAAACTTCCTCCATCAAAAACAAAACTTGTACAAGCTTGGATAGAAATACACAGAGATGATTTGATGGCTGACTGGGAGCTGGCAACAAAAGGCGAAGCTGTTTTCAAAATAGAGCCACTGAAATAGGATGACAGTATGAATCCGAGAGTAGTAAGCGCAGAACCAATGGATGACTTTAAATTGTTTTTGATTTTCACAAATGGCGAAGAGAGGGTGTTTGATTGCAAACCTTATCTGGGCAAAGGTATTTTCAGACTTTTGCAAGACAGAACATATTTTGCAAAATTGCAAGTCGTAAATGGTACTGTTCAGTGGGCAGATGAGCAAGACTTTTGTCCTGACACACTTTATCTGGAAAGTAAACCAGCAAGTAAAATGAGTGCTTGATTTTCTGAGGAGAGGGGAATGAAGAAAACAATCAAAGATAAGATTTACGAGGCACTTCAAGCACTAAATGGAAGAGCTTCTCACTCGGAATTAGTTCAAAAGTATATAGAAATAAATCCTGAATTTGATAAAAAATACAAAAATACAAAAACCCCATCAATTGTTAAAATCTCTGGAACAATAGACAGTTTCTTAAATAGAAGTGCGGGTCACCAAAATATAATTAGAAACACAACTTCAAAACCATATTTATATGAGATAAAAGGGTAAAAATGAAAAAATTACTATTGTCTATCAGTTTGCTATTTAGTGCTTTTTTGATAAGCGGTTGTACCTTCAAGACTACATATAACGGCGCATTTATAGATGGAAAGCTAAATAGTAGTGGTTCAAAAAATGAAAATGAAGCTGTGCTATGTATGCCAAAGCAAGAAGAGACAAGGCAAACAACTCAGCATTTTAGTAAATTTGCAGGAAGTGCAAATAGTATTGTAAGTGACATTGGGGATATTACAAAAGAAATAGGCATTGAGTTTTTATCTTCAAAATTTAAAAAAGTATCTTTTAGCAACCAATGCGAAAATGGTGATTTTATAGTTCATCCAGCCATAAGTGAGTATGAATTTTGGTTGGATATGGGATTGCTGTCAAGTACTCCAACTGTAGAATTAAAAATGAATTTTGAGGCATTTGATAAAAACAAAAATATTCACAAAAAAACTATCAACAAACTGTTAGTTGGAAATCCAGTGATGGAGGTTGGTGCTGGTGCCAGGGAGGTAAGTAAATTATTTCACGAAGCGGTTTTAGACTCATATAAGGGTCTGTGGAGAGATATGGAAGTAAGTGGAAAACTTGCTTTTTTAAACAGTTCCAATGGCGGTCAAAAAGGTTACCATGTTGAAAAATCTATTGATAAAGCTGGGTCGAATAGCGACACTAAGTCCATAGTGGATGAGTTTGGTGAGTGGTTGAAAGCTCAGAATGACCTTGCACCACTCATTACTGCCGTTGTGCCCTCCAAATCAAACCGCAAATCATGGCTCCTAGCCATCTCAGTAGAAAACTACGACTCAACTGTGCCAGTAATATACTCAAATATCAGTGGTGAAGATTTTGTCCAAACAGTTCAAAAAGTAATAGGCGTACCAACTCAAAACACAATCTATCTAAACGGCGATAAAGCCACGACAGGTAGTGTAAAAGACGCTATAGCCAAGATTTCCGAACTAGCTGAAAAAGGTGATACGATATATTTCTACTACTCTGGGCATGGAATACCATCACCTACTGATAACGAATCATACATACTGCCAAAAGACAAAAGTGTAGAGTATGTGAGCAAAGAATCAGAGCTAAAACTATCACACATATACAAAACACTAGAAGATAGCAAAGCTGGCAAAGTGGTGGCTATAGTAGATGCTTGCTTTAGCGGTATGACAGATGGCAAGGCAATATATACTGGAACAGCTGCAGGACTACTAAAACCAAAATCATACACACCAAGTCAAAAGATGGTCATAGTCACAGCAGGTAAGGACAATCAGTTTTCAAACTCTTATGACGCCAAAGGTCATAGACTTTTTAGCTACTTTGTCATCAAAGCATTGCTAGATGGTAGAAAAAATATCAATGACATCTACCAAGATGTCAGACTCAAGGTCAAAGATGAGTCGAGGAAAAAAGGTGGAAGCTACGAACAAGAGCCACAGATGTTCGGGAATGGGAAGCTTGGACTATAAAATGAAAAAAACTATCCTTCTGGCACTTTTCGCCACAGCGCTTTTTGCCACTCCAGACTGGTACGGCAAACTAACACCGACAGTTCAAGCTGAGCTAATAGGTTATGGCGAGGGTTCTACGCTGGAGGAGGCGAAGGCTACTGCCAAATCGGACATAGCTCACTCTATCTATTCTCATGTGTCATCGTCCGTTGGCTCAAGTACTCAGGTGAGCGGTAAGGATATTAAATCAAGTGCTTTTCAGAGCGTAGAGGATAGGAGCGATGTGGTTCTCAGCGACGCCAAAGTTCTGCAAAGCGAACAAGAAAAGAGTAGTAGCAGATGGTTTGTGGCGATGAGCTACGACAACCGTCCTTTTGAAGAGAAGCTTTTCTCGACATTGGGCAGTAGAGTTTGTTCAAATACCCCTCATCCGTATCTATCAAATACGCTATTGCTACAAAAAATAGCCAAGAGAGCTGGTTGTACAAAATGGGCAGATGTGCAAATAACACACGACAATGGCATCTGGTATGTTGGCAAAAATGATATTCGGCTACCTTTTGGAAGCAAAATACCTGAAGAGACAATGCAAAAGCTGTCATCGGCTGGAACCGCAAAACTAACGAAGTAGTCTCCGGCCA
>CAZNYV010000092.1:0-8559 GCA_964577355.1 uncultured Campylobacteraceae bacterium | reverse complement strand
CATCGTATCTCTCTCCTGAAGTCCAATACTAGGATCATCAATCAAATACATAACGCCCGTTAGACCACTACCGATTTGGCTAGCTATCCTGATCCTCTGCGCTTCACCACCGCTGATACTTCTGGCATCTCGCCCTAGTGATAGATAACCAAGACCTACATCATAGAGAAAAAATAGCCTCTCCCTTATCTCTCTAAGTATCGGTGCTGATATTTTTCTACCTTGGTCATTTAGGTATTCAAAATGATTTATGCCATCCTTGGTATCAAAGTCTACCACCTCAAAATGTTTGTAAGTTTTTTCGATAGGCATATCTATCATATCAGCTATGCCAAGCCCAGCTACTTTGACTGCTAACGATTCTAGCTTCAGCCTATGACCACCACAAACATCGCACACCTTTTCGCTCATATAGTTTTCGAAATCTTTTTCATCTTTCAATATATCATATTCATATTTGGTGACAACTTGCCATTTCTTTGTGAAGTTATAGCCCTTGGTTTCTATCTTGACCTCTACTGACGAGCCAGAAATTATCGCTTTTTTCTGCCACTCTTCAAGCTCTATAAAAGGCTTGTCTAGTGGAATTTTTTCTATCTCACAAAAGCCTTTGATAAGCTGAAAATAATATCCCTTGTTAAATCCGTACATGATTTTGACAGCGCCCTCTGAGATACTGAGGTCTTTGTCTATGATTTTGTCGAGGTCTATCGCATATCTAATGCCAAGTCCGTCGCAATGTGAACAAGCACCCTTAATGGAGTTGAACGAGAAGCTTAGCGGTTCAAGTGGTTCAAAACTGACTTTACAATCAAAACAAGCCGAATGCTCACTAAAAAGCAGGTGTTTTCGCTCTATCTCCATCTCTTTTGCATTTATTATCTCTATCTCGACCACACCATAGCTCTCTTTGAGCGCCCTCTCTACTCCTTGGGCTATACGAGTTCTATTCTCATCACTGACTGACACCCTATCAACTACGGCTTTTATCGTATGTTTTTTGGTTTTTGCCAGCTCTATCTCTTCGTCCAATCTAGTAACTACGCCATTTATTGACGCTCTTGCATATCCCTTGAGGCGAAGCTTCTCTAGGTCATCCGCAAAACTCCCTTTTTTCTCATTTACAACAGGAGTCAGTATCATTATTGTGGCGCCTTCCGGTAGCAGTAGCACTTGTTCAATTATGTCTTGTGCGCTCATTTGGCTGATAGCTTTACCACATAGATGACAGTGTTGCGTGCCTACTCTAGCATACAAGAGTCTCAGATAGTCATATATCTCCGTGATAGTCCCGACTGTGGAGCGAGGATTTTTGCTTGTACTTTTTTGGTCTATCGCTATTGCAGGAGTTAATCCATCTATCTTATCAATATCTGGTTTGCCCATTTTGTCGAGAAACTGTCTAGCATAGCTCGAGAGAGATTCGATATATCGCCGCTGCCCCTCAGCATACAGTGTATCAAAGGCGAGCGTGCTTTTGCCACTTCCGCTCAGCCCAGTAAAGAGTACGAGCTTGTTTTTTGGTATTTCGAGGTTTATATTTTTTAGATTGTTCTCTCGCGCCCCGTAAATTTTTATTTTGTCCATTTATATCCCGTTGTATAGTTTTTCTGCCAAAATGGCGATGATTAGAATGTATAACATTATCAGTAGTGATTTGTGCTTTTTTGGCTCGGTCTTGTGTGATAAATATATGCCAAGTGCCACTCCAATAAGAGACGGCAAGGCGACCAAAATGGCATTATGAAGAACAACAAAACCGCTCATATATATAGTCGCAAAAGCAAAAAAACTACTAGAAATCACAAAAAACAGGCTAACACCAATGGCCTCTTTGAGTGAAAAATTCAGATAACCTACCAGAATCGGGGTAAGCACCAGCGCACCACCGATACCGACCAACCCACCGAGCGTGCCGACCGCCAAACCTATCAGGGCATATTGTGCTGGATTGCCTATCTTGTCACCACTCGGTGTGGGATTTGATATAAAAAGCTTCACGGTTGTTGCAAAGACAAAAAACAACATCAATACGGTCAACCAAAATGGTGCAGAGTGACCCATCAAAAAGCCACCAAAGGCACCACCAACAGCACCGCCACCGAGAAACGGCATATTTGATTTGATGTCAAAAACAGCTTTTTTGTGATTAAGATACGAGCCATATACAGATGTAAACATCATTTGAAATGCTGAAATACCTATAGCGTGCCTAATATCAAGCCCAATAGCCATCAGAAGCGGAACCGTAACAGTTCCTCCGCCGACTCCAAAAAACCCGCTCATGATGCCAGCTAATAATCCGATGTTCACCAGTTGAAGCTCTTGCAATTTTAACAACCTTTAACGAGAGTATCTTTCGAGACTCTAATATCGTAAAAGCTACGATTATATCCAAAGAGGGCGTAAATTTTGGCAAATTATATTAAAATCAACTCATGACACATTTAAAAATCCAAATTCGAGTTTCGAAATGGTTTTTTATTGGTGCCATACAGTCTAATAGGAAAAGAGATGGAAGAAGAGCTTGAAACAACAGAAAATGTGGCTGAAGTAGAAAAGTCATTAAAAAGTCTCGAGGACGGGAAGGTCTACACAACCGAAGAAGTGCTCTTTGACTACTCTGGACTGCTTGATATGCAAGTTGACTTCACAGCCTATTTGGGCGTAACAGAAGTTAGCTTAGGTGAGATTCTCAGAATGCAAAGAGGCTCTATAGTTGACCTCAAAAAACCAGCTGGAGAGTCCGTTGAAATATATATCAACGAAAGAATTATCGGGAAAGGGGAGATTATGGTCTATGAGAAAAATCTAGCTATCAGGGTCAATGAGATTTTGGATAGCAAGACTGTCATAGAGTACTTCTCTAGGGAGAAATAATGCTATTTCGCATATACGCCACACTGTTTGCTACCTGCATCGCTATGTTTGGTGTAAATCTTTCATCGATTGTAAGCACCCAAGAATCTGACAATGTCAAGCTTGTTATGAATTTTGATCAGGCATTTGACGGCACAATAGAACAAAACCTGACAGCCAAAGGACTACTCCTTACGATTTCAAATCTAAATGTAGACCAGAGAAAAGATTTTACATTTGAAAACTCATTTGTTCAAAAAGCAGTATTGGCAAAGCTAGCTCCAAATCAAGCCGTACTCTTCATTGAAACCACAAATCCAATAGATGCAAATATTGTCAAGACAACTGACGGACAAAAAATAACAGTCGTAGCAACACAAAAAACCGCCCCAAAAGTAGATGGCGAAGCTGTAGAACCGATGAAAGATGGCACTTGGGATATTTTGGGATGGCGCTATGCTGTTGTTATTGTATTTATGATTGTACTTATTGTGGTGTTGCTAATCGTCAAAAAGAAAATGCTTGGCAACCCCCAAGGCAGCATATCAAATATGCTCTCGAAGGTGCAAAATGATGAGCTAAAAATAGTAACACAAAGATTTATAGACAATTCCAACAAACTCGTTTTGCTAGAATACGAAGATGCAAAATATCTTATCTTGGTAGGTAGCTCGTCGATGGTGATTGACAAGTTTTACGACAATGTGAGCGATATTACAGACACTGATTTTCAAAAGGCTCTCGCCTTTACTCAGGTTGCGCACAATGAAAAACAGTCAGTAAAAGCCAAAATGAGTGATTTTGATGAGTATAGATTACGAGCCGAAGGCGAATTTTAATTTGGTAGGTATTTAAGTGGCAGCAATGGAAGAAGCAAAGTTAGACATATTCAAACTTGTCAAGTTTGGGTCACACAAGAAGTACGCAAAAGGGCAAGCCATATTTATGGAGGGTACCTTCGGACGAGAGATGTATATCGTCCTCAAGGGTAGTGTAGATGTTACAACTGGTGGTGTATTGCTTACCAACCTCAAGCCAGGAAGCTTCTTCGGCGAAATGAGCTTGCTTACCGACCTACCTAGAAGCGCTACTTGCAAGGTTCCAGAAGAGACATTCCTACTTGTTATCAACCAAGACAACTTCACCAAAATCATAAAAGAAGAACCGCTCCTTGCCTACAAACTAATGCAAGTCATGGCGGAAAGAATCAGAAAATTAAATGTAGACATCAAGCTCGCCACAAAACAGCTCGCCAAGTCTACAAAATCTTTTGCCCAAACTGATAACAAAAACTACAATGATGTTCTGGAAAACAACTTCTATGAAGGTATTTTGCAAAAATCAGTAATCTATTCATCTGGCTACAAAATAGACGAAATACCGAATATTTTTGCAGGTGATATTGACCTGTCGTGCAAAGATGGATATGGAAGAAACTTCTTATCAATGGCTGTAGCTCACAATAACGAAGCAAAAATCGAAGAATTTATGACAAAAAAGATGGGCGCAGATGTACCAGATGCAGCTGGAAACACTCCTCTCATCATAGCTTCGATGTATGGCTACACAAAAATGGTCAAAAAACTAATAGAAAGAGGCATAAACGCAAATGCTAGAAACCTCAACGACGAGACAGCTATCATGCTGGCGGCAGCTGGTGGCTATGTTGACATCGTAAAAGACTTGGTTGCAGCTGGTGGCGATGTCTCAAGAAGAGATACTACCGGTAATACGGCTCTCTCTTTGGCTACAATATTCAAAAAAGACGAAATGGTCAAGATCTTGATAGGTATGAGATGTGACCTCAATGTGGCTGACAAATTCGGCAACACTGCACTCCATCATGCTATCAAATGTGGCAACGAAGGTATTGCCTTAATGCTGGCAAAAGCAGGTGCCAAAGGCTCCCTAAAAGACAAATATGGCAAAACAGCAATGATGCTGGCGAAAGAAAAATCAATGTCGTCATTGGCTTCAGAGATAGAGAAGTCCGCAAAATAGGGTTAGGGTAGCTCTACACTCCTTTTGTGAACCGCTACCACCTCGGAGTCCAGGAGCTTTTGACTCCTCACCACTACATCTATAAGCGCCGTACCATTTTGGCTTTGCAATATATCACTCTCTGTTGCATTTTTGCAGTTTACAGGCTTCTGCCCATTTGCAAACAAGTACCAAATCGTGATATTGACATCATACGGCTTCGCATCAATGTCGATACTTTCCAAACATCCACCGCCCTTTCTGTCGTACCCTCCGATGCTAAGCAGCGCAAAATCTATAGCGCTATTGGCAAGCAGTCTGGCCTCTGTGAACATATATTGGTCGGTTGATTTCTTAATCCTATTGGACTGGATATTTAGCGCCAAAATAGCTATTGACGATAGCAATATCAATACAAATATAGCTGTTTGCAACCCGAATCCGCCTCGCCACCTCAAAAGATAGCCCTCTCTTTGCAAATTTTCTGCTTGGTGCTTGATAGTGCGGAGGAGCATATATTTACCCTAATCACCCCGCCGTCGCTACTGACACCAAACGAGCTGATAGAGCTTGCCAACAGTGTCACCTTGCCACTACTGGCTCCCTGCCCTTGCCATGGAACGAAATCATAGTGTAGATTCAAGTTTTCACCATCAAGCGTTATCGCATATCCAGTGTGCGAGAGATAATATTTTTGTGATATTTTTGAAGGTTTTTTGCTTTTAAATGAGAGTTTTTGACCATTCGGCACAACCTCAAACATACTAGCTCCGCCATTTTGGAAAAAATCATAACAGCTATTCGTCGAACTGCCATCAAAGTACACTGCCATGCTTTTTGCGTCGCTCATGTCTGCTATCGCTGTCATCTCTTTGGCAAAATCAGCCAGCGGGTCAGTTATCGAGTCATAATCTGAAAGACTCAAATCGACAACACCACTCCAAAACGGCATATAGTATCCACCTTGCAGCCCTCCGCTCATGCCGTATTTCTCAACACCTACCCATGCTAGAGTGTTTACTCCAGACAAACCTTGCTCATGTATGCTTTTGCATACCGAATAATCACCGTCCCTAATCATCACAATAGACTCTTTTATACTGCTCGAAAGCATCTTGTCTATTGTATCTATAGCACTCTCCACGCTATCGTCAATCCTAGAAACCTCATCTTTTTGTATCAAATCATCATAAATCATAGCGATGTGCTCCATCGATACACCAACGACTATGCCCAAAACGGTAATGACAAAAACTAGCTCAATAAGTGTAAAAGCCTTTTTCATTTGACCATCAACCTCTCAGCACCAATATTAGATGCAAAGAAAGCAAACGAAACCTTCGAGCCATCTGGTTTGTTGGCGGTGATTGTGATTTTTTTGAGATTTGTTGTATATGATGTTGCACCACTACCAAGAGACCACTGCGCAAAAGCTTTGTTGCCATTAACCACACTGCCATCATCGACATATGACACAGCTATCTCGTACCGCACACCCTCACTCACCAAATATGTGCCATTGTACTCTTCGATAGAGTTTATAGTGCTATTTTGCAAATCCACATTATTGACGGGAATGCGACTAGCTGGAGTAGTTACCTCATAGTAAGAACGAGCAAAAACAGCCCTATCAAAATCCCCGATTCTCTTTGTGCCAACTCTCTCAAGCGCCTTGTTTGGCGTATCGCTGTCGCATAGCTTGACGCCATTTCCTGCCGTGCTTTGGGTAAATACACCCTTGTCCCACTCTCTCGAATTTATATCACAAGCTATGACTGCGCACTTCGAATAAATCGCACTATCGGTTATGGACTCCTCAGCTTTTGAGCTACTGAGCAGTATGGTTTGCGTAGCAAATATCGCCAAACCTAGTACAACAAGCAATATAATAAGTTCAATAATACTGCTAGCTCTTCTGTTCATTTGGACTCTTTTCTCTTGCCTTTTGGGAGTTTATCAATAGCCTTTTGATTCACCGCCCTGCCCTGCCCGAACCAAGAGCTGAGCGATGAGAAAAGCTCCATATTTTGACATGGATGGTTGGAGCAAGACGAGCCAATATCAAAACTAAATCGCTCCTTATCCCACAGATAAGCAGGCACATTGATATGCAGTTTGAGCTTTTGATATACGCCAGTATCGTTAGCAACGGTCATTTGAGCAGAGCCATTGATCAGATAGCCACTTTGATTTGAGAGTTTCAAAACGCTCGTGGCTTTTGGTGTGATGAATTCACCGTCTTGTTTGATGTAAAAATAGCTGTAATTATCTTCGTCATTCACCCAAAAATCACCACTATCGCTGCTTTTGAGCAAACCACTTGCTAGCGCTCTTGTTGTATTGGCATCATAAAATAATGCCTCCAGCCGAACTATGCCCGCACCATACACAACACCACTTTTGCCATAAACAAACAGAGCTGTCTTGTTGTCATCTACTTCTATGTTGCGTATTTTTGTACCATTTGCGTCTGTGATTTCCAACTTGATTTGTCCAACTTTGATGCTCAGTGGATTTTTTGGGGAGAGAGGTTTTTTGAAATTTAGCCTTATGGCCTTGTTGCTGTCAACTAATACCTGACAAGAACCGTTATCAAAATCACACAAATTATATTCTTCAAACGGATTTGCAAACAGAGCCACCGCATCATACTCATCGACACCTGCCACGCTCGGCGATATTTTTATCGGCTCTTCATAGCATCCTTGGGAGAAGTTTTTTGTTGTAGCGCCATTTTTGGATACAGCTTTGATGTCAAAGGAGATTTTTGCCGACATCTTGTCCAAATCGCCACCATATCGATATGTGTATCTATTACCACTTTGATTTGATATGCTTTGCGAAATGTCAAAAGCAAAAGGCAACACTGCAACCGACGCACTACCAAAAACATCGCACCCTACCAGCCCGTCAGCGCTTGGTGTATTAGTGGCGGAGCCATTCACGCAATCACCATCCAAATCCACCATCGCAAAACTGCTATCTCGAGCAGTAATATTCATATCGCCCACCTCATCCACACCGAACAAGCCACTACCATCTCGCACTTCGAGTTGTTTGTCTTTTAGTGGCTCCACCACAGGACAGCTGGTTTTGTTGATTACTGCATCCAAGCGTAGCTGAGAATCATAATTAGATGTCACCGTACCATTTGAGCCGACTGCTGTTGTTTTGATGGATTCCTCTCCTGCCCTAACCTCCGTGACTGCCTCGATGGCAATATTCGCTGGTCGGATAGCAAAACTATCAGACGAGCACGACTCAGTCCTACCGTCCAAAACTTTGATTCGCACATTTTTATAGGCACTGTTTGGCGCCATACACTCAAGAGTTGTGCTCAGAGCGTTGTTTTTGAGGGTTGCCTGCGTACAAGACAGATTGACATTTGCATTTACACAACCATCATCCGAACCAAGGGCGACGATTCTGTTTGAGTTTACCAAGTCTGTGCTAGTTTGCACCACCACCTGAAACGACTCTCCAGCAACAACAGTTCTGAGTGTTTTTCGTGCTGTATTGTAGATCTGCATCGTGTGCTCTTTTGCGTATGTACCAGTGTCGTTTATCGCTATATTTGTACTATTTTTGCTACTTAGGTTTTTCCATGCTATCCATATTTTGCCATCATTTATCCGCTCAATATCATCAAAATATGTCTGAGTACTCCCATCCGCAAAGGCACTCACCGACAAATCTCCAGAGTCAAGCTGTGAGCACTCT
>CAZNYV010000091.1:0-8610 GCA_964577355.1 uncultured Campylobacteraceae bacterium | reverse complement strand
GCTGTCAAATATTACAAAGTAACCGTGATCGACAAGGATGGACTGGAAAGCCCAGCGCTAAACATAGCAACTGGACTCACAAAAGCTCTTCCAAATACACCCAAATTTACCCGTGCGGAGATAAAAGAAAGCAGAGTTGTATTGGCTTGGAGTATAGATGAAAAAGCTCCGCTGACATACAGGGTAACCAAGAAATGGGGTTCATTTATAAACAAAACTGAAAAAACTTTTACTGACATAAAAGAGCTATCTTTTGAAGACAAAGATGTAACTCTGGGCACAACCTATACTTTCAGTATCCAAGCAATAGATAGCGACGGACTAGCTTCAAAACCAAGCGATGAAGTAGAACTTTTTGTGCCAAAGGGACTTTGATTGCCCCATATTTATGCAGAACAGACTGATGACAATTTGGAGTTGCCATATACAAATGGTGACTTCTCCATTCATAACTATCTAAAAAATAGTCGCTATGGCTTGTTTTTGGTCGAGCAGGACGGTTTTGGGTTTGTGCTTGCTACAAAAAACAAAGGCGGCAAGCACCTTATAAAATACGACAAACCTACAAGACCAGCAAGCACCGCCGTACTGACAAAAGCTCTGCAAAATCTTGCTTCTGCATTGAATGCAACAGGTATTAGTTCAAACATAGCTGCTGAGCAAAAAACCTCAGACCATGCCAACCCAAAAGTGTTAAAACCTGATTTCTTTATGCAAAATCCAGACTTTCTAAACAACAAATCCGCTGAGTTAGAGGTTGGGTTTGGTAGCGGCAGACATCTAATAGCCATCGCGCAAAAACATCCAGAAAAAATCTTTTTTGGCGTAGAGATATACAAACCGGCAGTAGCTCAAATGTTAGGCAGAATGACACACGAGAACTTAGATAATATTTATATAGTTGATTTTGATGCTAGACTATTTTTGCAGACTATGCCATCCGACTCACTGGACAAAATACATATTCATTTTCCAGTTCCTTGGAACGACGCACCGCACCGCAGAGTGTTTGTCAAAAAATTTGTTGACGAGAGCTTTCGAGTGCTGAATCAAAATGGCAAGCTAGAGCTCAGAAGCGATGATGATATCTACTTTCAAGATGCTTGCAAACTGGTCTTATCATACGAACAAGCCGACTTGCATATATACAAAAATAGAGATATTTTGGTATCGAGTAAATACGAAGACAGATGGAAGAAGCAAGGCAAAGACATTTATGACTTAACCATCTCGGCTCTCAAAAATGTAAATAATAGTAATTTTGAGTACAATTTCGACTTTGACAAACCTATAAACATTGAAGTTGCGCAGCAGTTATCATCTGGCACAACCACTGTTTTTGACGGAATTCTTGTCAAATTTGAAGATATACTAATCGCAAAAGATGGTTCATTCTTGCTTAAAGTGGTCTTGGGTAGTGTCGATATGCCTGAGAGTAAGTATATTTATAGTGCCGATGGTAGAAGCTACTTTTATCCATCAAAACCACTTGCAATTTTGGATAACCTAAGAGCTTTCAACAAACTAAAAGAGATGGTCTATGGATAAAGTAATAACGGCTAGAGAGCTTGAGCTCGGCTACAAGAAAGAACAAAGCATTCTCAAGAATTGTTCTTTCGATATAAACAAAGCAGATTTTATATTTCTAACTGGAAACAGCGGAAGTGGAAAAACAACCTTTATAAAATCACTATACGGTGCTGTAAAACCCAGATTGGGAATACTTGATGTGTGCGGCGTAAACCTAACAAAAGCAAGCACTGGTAGTATAAATGACCTACGCAGAAAATTAGGTGTTGTATTTCAAGATTACAAACTAATTGAAGAGTGGACTTTGGCAAAAAATGTCAAACTCCCTCTGCTGATAGCTGGATACAGTGAGGATATATGCTCAAAACAAGTAGAAAAGCTACTAACACATGTAAAGCTCAACCATAAAGGTGACGATTACCCAAAAGAGCTGAGCGGTGGTGAGCAACAAAGAGCCGCTGTAGTTAGAGCATTAGTGCACAACCCAACAATAATCATAGCCGACGAACCAACCGGAAACCTCGATGAATACTCTGCAGAGGTAGTAATGGGGCTACTAAAAACTGCCAATAGCTGTGGCATTACGGTTATTATCGCCACGCACCACATACCAAACAAATTTGATATGCCATACCGACACTTTCACATTGAAGGCAAGATGCTAAATGAAATCTCTTAAAAGCCATATGTCACTAGTGTTCGCACTAATGGCGCTGCTGATTAGTTATCAACTCTATTTAACGGTGCTTGCCCTTACTCAAAACTACGAAGACAAGCTAAATAAAGACTATGCAATTATTGCTGTCTCATCAACTGGACTAGCTGAAAAAGAGCTCAGAGGTGACTTCTCAATCATAAAAAGCGTAGAACAAATCGATGCCCTACCCTATCTGTCGTATATGCAAAAAGATTTGAGCCCAGAAAATTATGCGATGCTCAAGGACAATATGCCCAAATTCTACAAAATCAAACTATATAAATATCCAACAAAAGAAGAGCTCACAATCGTCGAAAGAATCGTAAAAGGCAAGCCAGGAATAATGCGTGTAGAGACTTTTACCAAAAGTCAAAATGCCATTTCAAGTATACTTGACACATTCAAAATTGGTACTATTGGTTACTTGAGTGTTGTTTTTATGCTAAATATTCTTCTGTTTATAAAATTTATGGAAGTATGGAGACATGAGCATATCAATAGAATGCAAATTATGTCACTCTTTGGTGCGCCTGTTTGGATGAGAAGTGTTATTTTGGTCAAAATGTCTGTTGTTGACTCGATTTTGGCGATTATTTTTACACTTGGAATATTTTATGGGTTATCGGTTTCGCCAGATGTTGCAGCATATATTAAAGCACTTGGACTTGGCGACAGTATGCCATTTGAGCTTTCGAAAAGTTTAAAAGATTTTTCAGTTATTTGCTCCGTTGTCTCTTTTGTCTCCGTTGGCTTTGTTGCGTTTAGGAGACTTGATATTTGAGGATAGCACTCCCATTAATCGCACTACTCCCAATGGCACTCCTGTGCGCAACCAAGCTACCTCAAAGTGCGCAAACCGTAGAAAAAGATATAACGAAAACAAAAGCCGTAATCTCTCACAATGATAAAGAGGTAAAAAAACTCAATAGCTCAATAGAAGACGCTGCAAACGACATTCTAAATGAACAAAAAAATCTCAAAAATCTTGATTCTCAGATAGCTGGCATGGAAGTTGATGTTGCGAAACTTTCAAAAGAGTTCGCCATCAAAATGCAACAAATATCAGAATATGAAGCTCAAAAAGACAAGCTTGAAAATGAAAAAAGTGAGATTGAGAAGAAACTAGTCGAATTTATGACAAAGGATTTGGCAGCTTCAGTAGTCATAACAGAAAATGTGCCAAATGACCAAGACGATATTATAAAAGCTCAAATTTCAAGAAACCTCAGCAAAGTAGTAGGCGACAGAGTAAAACAGCTAAAAGCTGAGTTTGTCCAGAGACAACAGATGATAAAAGAGCTTGAAGCGAAAGTTAGAGTCATCAAATTATCAGTTGTGCCCTTGGAACAAAACAAAAATCAGCAACCCAAAACAAAACAAGACAAGCTAAAACTAATTGACAAAATCAAAAAACAAGCAGAAACTTACAAGAAAAAATTAGCTTCCATCGCAGATGAACAACAAAGAGCTAGAGAAACACTAGAGCGACTCAACATATTAAAACGACAAAAACTCGTTGAAGCGCAGAAAAAAGTGGTACTACCACAAAAACAGCCAGCAAAACCAAACCAAGCTCCTCAAGCTGAAAATATTGATGTTCCGATTAGTGAATCTGACCTAAATGCAAATGATGTCAGGATGTTGGGCTCATCATACCAACCAGCAAAAGCAGTGCATTTTATCGGCAAAAAAGTATCCCCACCTATTGATAGTTTTCAAATTGTCAAACATTTTGGTCCATATATAGACCCAATATACAAAATCAGAATACATAACGACTCCATTCAGATGAAGTCTGACCAACCAGATGTTATGGTAAAAAATATACTTGATGGCAAGGTCGTCTTTGCAAAAGAAGTGGCTTCGCTTGGTAATGTTGTAATCGTACAACATGACGGCAATCTGCACTCAATCTACGCCCACCTTACAAAGATAGCCCCTACAATCACCGCTGGTAAAAAAATACCGCAAGGATTCGTAGTCGGCAGAACGGCTAGAGAGCTAACATTTGAAATCACAAAAGATGAAGTACCAATAAATCCACTAGAAGTAATCGAGGTTAAATGACAAATTTTATATCTTCCGCATTTGGCTCTTTTGCCTCAAAGAAGTTTTCACCAACTATCCAAAAAACACTCAACAAAAGCTATGCAAAAGCATTCAAACTTGATATGAGTGAATTTGACCCTATAGAAAACTTTGCAAGCCTAAATCTATTATTCACTCGAAAATTGCTCAAACAACGACAATTTGACGAGTCCACAAATACACTCATATCACCTTGTGACGCACGAATCACAGAGTTTGGTCCATTGAGTGGCATTGAACTGCTGCAGATAAAAGGTAAAAGCTACTCACTAGATGAGTTACTGGCATCAAATGAAGAGGCTGCCAAATACAAAGATGGGCTGTATGCTAATTTCTATCTCTCACCTAGAGACTATCATAGATTTCATGCTCCAACCGACCTAAAAGTAATAAAAACCGTGCATATACCAGGCAAACTATATCCAGTGAATACACCAGCACTCAACTCCATCGACTCATTGTTTGCAAAAAACGAGCGGGTGCTGATGCTTTGTGAAGATATGAATAAAAAAAGATTTTATATGATTTTTATCGGTGCTTTGAATGTAGGAAAAATAGTAATGTCGTTTGATGATAGAGTTCAGACAAATGCAAAAAAGAAGCTTGCCACATCTTATGAGTATGAAAGTTTAACACTCAAAAAAGGCGATGAAATAGGTATGTTTGAGATGGGTTCATCCATCGTAATGGTATTTGAAAAAGAGTATTTGGACTTCAATCTATCATACAATCAAAAGGTAAAATTCGGGCAAACAATCGCTACTATTAGATGACTGGCAGTCTAATAGTAAACCTAGCCCCATCCTTGGTATTTGACACTTCCAGATAACCACTCATATTTTCTTCGATAATTGTCTTGCTCATATACAAACCAACACCGGTACCTTTACCCTGCTCTTTTGTAGTATAGTATGGTTCAAAAATTATGTCTATTATATCAAGAGGAATTCCACCGCAATTGTCTTCTATTTCCAAAAGGGCATAGCCATCTTTCTTGCCAGTCTTGACAGATATAGCTGGATAGTTGATGCCTCGCTCATCCGCAGCATCTTGAGAGTTTGTAATGATATTTAGTAACGCTTGTTTGAACTCATTTTCATATCCAACTATCTCAGGTAAATCATCGTCATAATTTTCGTTTATTTGGAAAAAATGTGCTTCAAGCCTAGCCCTCACAAGAGATAAGCTATCAACAAGTGCCTTGTTAAGGCTGAACATTTTCTTTTCTTTTGTTGGTTTGTAAAAATTTCTAAAATCATCAATAGTCTTGGACATATATTTAATCTGTCTCATTGCATCTTTTATGATTGCACCAATATACGACTCATCTATTTGATTTTTGCTGAAGGCATACTTTATGTCTTGGATAGTAAGACCAAGAGTATTTAGTGGTTGTCGCCATTGATGCGCTATGGCATTTATCATCTCTCCCATGGTTGCAAGCTTTGATTGCTGGATTAGCAGATAATCTTTTTGTCTGCTTTTCACAACTTCATCAGAAACTCTTTTTTCCAATTCGATATTTAATTTACTCATATCGTTACTTTGTTGTTGAAACCTTTTGAAAGAGTTAACAATACCGACTCTCAAATTGTTTAACTCAAATAGATTTTGCTCGCATTCTGATTCACACTCGGTCAAATCTGTATTGGTCAAGGATGATGAAATAATACCGATTGGCTTTGCAATAAGAATCATAAAAACCAGCAAAAACAATACAAAAACTGTACCACTTAGCATGATTGTAATGTACAGCATATCAATAGTTTTGGATGTAATTTTATTTTTTAGATAGTCCTCTTTAATCTCAAAGACAATAAAAGCCTTCAAGATTTCGTTGTTTTTTTGATAAGCCACTTCTTGTATCATATGGTCGGTTTGATTATACTCTGGATGCTTGTCCAAATCGCGCTTTATTTCATCTAGCATCAATAGTGTGCCTATTCTTTTCCTGTCAGTAGAATAATTGACAATACCATCATCGAGGGAAATGGAAATAGATCTAACAGCATTATTAGCCAACAAGCTACTATCCAAAAATTCCTGGGTCGCCATACTATCAAGCGAGCCATCAACCACCTTGTGCAGTATTGTAGAACTTCTTAGACCAATGGCATTTATCTGATAGGCAACATCTTTTGTAAGCTCATTTTTGTATGCTTCATAATTCCAATATGATAAGTATGCAACCATACCAGAATATATAACAATAGCCCAAAACAGAAATTGTCTCAGTGTAACTTTCACTGTTTTATTCCTATTGTCTTGATTTTGTATCTACCGATTATCGCATCAATCTCAGCAGTGTTATTTTTGCCTGCCCAATCAATACCGCCTACCGCAAACATAAACTCATCATAGCTCATACTGCCAAGATATGGCTTCACAGTCTGATAGAACTGCATAGGGTTTTTGTCAGCATCAGATATTGCTCTCTCACAAGCAACTTTGATTTTTGCTAATGTTTTTGCGTGCAGACTAATTTTTTCATCAGATACAAACAAACCATCCAAAACCGGAAGTTTGAGCTCTTTGGCATTTGTAATTTCAGAAAAGCCTTTGCTCTTCAATATAGCAGTATATGGTGGATAGGTTATGACAACTGCTTTTGAGTTTGTATATTTCGCCTCAGCAATGCCGAGTTGAGAGCTATTTGATAGCAGGAACTTACTGGCATTCAGGTCGTATTTAGCCACAAACCCATCAAACATGGCTTGTCCAAGGGAGTTCTTTTCTAAACTTACAACAATCCTATCAGAATTTCTCAGCTCATCAAGAGCGACATTTGACATTATTGTGTCGGCGCCCTTTGATATGTTTGTGACAAACACAAGACTTGATGGTGTCTCTTTTTGGTTTATGGCATAATCATACTGAGTTACAAACATACCATCTACAAGATGTCTATCAAAAGATGCACTTGTAGTTTTGAGGCTTTCAGTCCATAGCAGTTGAATATCATTGTCATTTAGCCACTCTTTTTCCTTGGCATACACTATTGGCATATATCCAACCCAATTAGATATGGCTATCTTCAAAGGCTCTTTTGGCTTCATCTGCTCTTTGAGGTAGTAAGCCGCAAGCCACACAGACAATATTGTTAACAATAATAGTGCTATTTTTGCTACAAAAGACAACTTATTCAATATTTTACTCATACGACTATATTAGCTTTTTTTGCTTAAGACAACTGCATTGCATAGGCAAGAAAGCAACCCCGCCTACCTCAAGACAATCAATCCCTCATAGACACATCGGTCGCTTTTACCCCAGTCCAGTTTCTAATCACCGCCCTACTATTGTCATTTAGAGAGCTGCCCTGATGAGCTACAGTATACATCAGCAATGGCATAGCGTCCGAAACCTCTCTATATATCAGTTTTCTGAGTTTTTGTTTTTTTGCCTCATCATAACTCTCCCACTCAGAAAAATTTAGCCATTTCCTACCGTCATTTACATGCTCCACAATTATCCATGAAACAGGAGATATATTGCTATACCAAGGCCATCTACTCTCATTTGAGTGACAGTCATAACACGATGTCTTCAGTATGTTTTTGACATCTGTAGAGGCGACAAGCTCTTTTGATGGTTCGACTTTTGGGTTTGTCTTGTCAAATCTAATCAACTGCAATAGGAGAAAAACTGCAATAAAAAATATAGCCAATCTGCTTCTTGTTGTCATTTTACAAACCTTATTTTTGAATAAAATATCACGCTTGTTGCTAATTTTTAGCATTAAACGGTGCATTATACATAATCAACTTCAATAATTATTCAATGTTATTACAGAAGACTTCCTTCACAACTCAATTTGGTTTTTGCTTTAGCAGATATTTATATAGACTAGGAAGATTTGCGAAGGAATAGCTAGCTATTTCAAGCAAATATGACAAAGTATAGATGAATATCTGCAAAGCCCTCTGGGTTAGGCTAAATGTGCGATATTCTTTGATAAAATTTATTCGCTTATCTACGGATAGGCTCATAAATTTTACCTTTAAATCTCATTCCATTTAGCTCTAACAAAAACTCAAACTGAGTTGTGAGAGAAGTCTAGAGATTAACGACGGTTAATAAGCAGTAAATACAGGTTAAGCATCATCATTTTAGGAGTGTTTTTTGCTTTCACAACAGATGTTCTAGGACAAATTTTGACAAGGAGGAAAACATGAGCAGTATATCGAGCTACGGTTACTCACAAAGTATCAACCAATACGCCCAGTATGGTAACAACTCTAACCAAAGCACTACGGCTGTAAACAGTGATTATCAGCAGTTGATGCAAACAGCAG
>CAZNYV010000090.1:0-8719 GCA_964577355.1 uncultured Campylobacteraceae bacterium | reverse complement strand
AAAATGATAGAGTCTCAAACAAACGAAGTTTGGGAGTGTCTAGCTGAAGTTGTTGACGGTTACCCGATTATTCTTAACCGTGCGCCTTCACTTCACAAAATGTCTATCCAAGCGTTCCATCCAATGCTAATTGATGGCAAGGCTATTAGACTTCACCCGCTTGTTTGTGCTGCGTTCAACGCTGACTTCGACGGTGACCAAATGGCTGTGCATGTGCCACTCTCTCAAGAAGCAATTGCTGAGGCAAAAATCTTGATGCTATCATCAATGAACATCTTGCTTCCAGCTTCTGGTAAGGCGGTTACGGTACCTTCTCAAGATATGATTTTGGGTCTATACTATATATCTCGTGAGAAATCGCATGCAAAAGGAGCTCACAAACTTTTTGGAAGTATCGATGAAGTAAAAATTGCACTTGAGATCGGTGTTGTAGACCTTCAGGCTCCTATTAGAGTTAAAATAGACGGACACAATACTGTTACAACTGTTGGTAGAACTTTGATTAAAAACATACTACCAAGCTACATAACAGAAGATTTGTGGAATAAAGTTCTAAAGAAAAAAGACATAGGTACGCTTGTTGATAATGTATTCAAAAAAGGTGGTTATGGCGATACGGCAAAATTCCTTGACAACCTAAAAGATTTAGGCTTTAACTATTCTGCTGCTGCTGGTATATCCATTTCGATAGCAGATATGCTTGTGCCAGAACATAAGGCTGGACTAGTTGAAGAAGCAAAAAACAAAGTAAAAGATGTGCAGTCTCAGTTTTCTCAAGGTTTGCTAACTGAGCAGGAAAGATACAATAAAATCATCGATGTTTGGAATGATACAAATAATAAAGTTGCGGCTGAGATGATGGAAAAAATCTCTCTAAAAGGTCAGAGCTTCAACTCAATATTTATGATGGCTGACTCTGGTGCTAGGGGTTCTGCGGCGCAAATCAGACAGCTTGCTGGTATGAGGGGTCTTATGGCGAAACCAGACGGTTCGATTATCGAAACGCCGATTACCTCAAACTTCAAAGAGGGTCTAAATGTTCTTGAGTACTTTATTTCTACGCACGGCGCTAGAAAAGGTCTTGCAGATACGGCTCTAAAAACAGCAAATGCGGGTTATTTGACAAGAAAACTTGTTGATGTCTGTCAAAATGTAAGAGTGACAATCGATGATTGTGGTACACATGAAGGTATAGAGGTAACTTCTATTACTGTTGGTGGCGAGTTAATCGAAGCGCTTGACGAGAGAATTGTTGGTAGAACGCTTGCTGAAGATGTGATTGACCCCGTTACAAACGAGGTTCTATTCTCTGAGGGCTCACTTCTTGACGAAGAAAATGCAAAAGCTATCGTTGATGCCGGCGCAAAAACTGTAATAATCAGAAGCCCACTTACTTGTAAGGCTCTAAAAGGTATTTGCTCTAAATGCTACGGTGAAAACCTAGCTGAGGCGAAACTTGTAAGCCCTGGTGAAGCTATTGGTATTATCGCAGCTCAATCAATCGGTGAACCTGGTACACAGTTGACACTTAGAACATTCCATGTCGGTGGTACTGCATCCAAAACGCAAGAGGAAAAACAAATTGTTGCTACAAAAGAAGGTTTTGTTAGGTATTACAATCTAAATACCTATACAAACAAAGATGGAAAAACAATTGTTTCAAATAGAAGAAATGCGAGCGTGCTTCTTGTTGAGCCAAAGGTGAAAACTCCGATAAGTGGTACTTTAAAAATCGAAACTATGCATGATGAAGTTTCACTTACTGTTGAGGGTAAGGGTAAAAAAGAATCACATAAATATATTATCAGAAAAGCAGATGTTGCAAAACCAAACGAGCTTAGTGGTGTTGGTGGTAGAATTGAGAGTAAACTATATCTGCCATATGCTGATGGACAACAAGTCAGTGAGGGAGATAGTATTGTTGAACTTATCAAGGATGGTTGGAATGTACCGAACAGGATTCCTTATGCCGCTGAGCTAACTGTGGAAGATGGCAAGCCGTGCCCAATGACTATCAAAGCAAACGAAGAGGGTACTGTTAAATACTATTTCTTGAAAGGTGACTATCTAGAAAGAATAAACACCATCAAAGCTGGATATAAAGTTGATCAAAAAGGTATGTTTGCGGTTATAGCAGATAGCGATGATAGACAAGCCATTAGACACTACATTCCTAGAGAGTCTATTATAGAAATTGACGATAATGCTTCTGTTGCAGCTGATACAATTATTGCTAAACCAATTGATAAAGAGCATATCATTATTGCTGAATGGGATCCATATTCAAATCCAATGATTGCGGAGTTTGCTGGTGTTATTCATCTTGAGGATATAGTACCTGGTGTTACGGTTGCTGAGCAGTTTGATGAACTTACAGGACAAAGCCGACTTGTTGTTAATGAGTATATACCAGCTGGCTACAAACCAGCAATTGTTATTGCTGGAGCAAAAAAAGCAACTCAGAGATATATACTAGAACCTAAAACGGATATTCTTGTTCAAAATGGTGCAACAGTGGCACTTGCTGATATTATTGCAAAAACTCCAAAAGCTGTTGCAAAAGTAAAAGATATTACTGGTGGTCTTCCAAGGGTTTCTGAACTATTCGAAGCTAGAAAACCAAAAGACCCAGCTGTTGTTGCAGAGGTTGATGGTGTTATTAGTATTGGTAAGGGTACAAGAGGCAAAACTAAAATATCAATCACTACAGATAGCGATGATGTTGTAGAGTATCTAGTGGATGCAAGTATTCAGATACTAGTAAACGACGGCGAATTTGTACATATGGGTGAAAAACTAGCTGAGGGTACAATTTCTGCTCACGATATATTCAGAATACTTGGTAAAAAAGCACTGCAACAATATATTGTTTCAGAAGTTCAACAAGTTTATCGAAGACAAGGCGTTGCTATCAATGACAAACATATCGAGGTTGTTGTAAATCAAATGTTACGACAAGTTAGAATTGTTGACAGTGGAGACACTAGATTTATTGAAGGCGATATGATTAGCTTGGGTAGATTTACAATCGAAAATAAAAAAATCCTAGCACTAGGTGGAAGACCAGCTATTGCAACTCCAGTTCTTCTTGGTATTACAAGAGCAGCTGTTGGATCGGATAGTATTATATCTGCAGCCTCTTT
Organism: uncultured Campylobacteraceae bacterium; assembly: GCA_964577355.1. Classification (GTDB taxonomy): domain Bacteria; phylum Campylobacterota; class Campylobacteria; order Campylobacterales; family UBA6016; genus CAZNYV01. Next base: position 5,576 of record CAZNYV010000090.1, on the reverse strand, counting down.
CCAAGAGACTACAAAAGTACTAACTGAGGCATCTATTGCTGGGAAAATGGATGACCTAGAAGACCTAAAAGAGAACATTGTACTTGGTAGAATGATACCTGCAGGTACAGGTTTGTACACAAATGAACATATTCAAGTCAAAATATCACACGATTGATTGACTGTATAAATGGCGGTTTAAGCTACTTTAGGGTAGAATCCGCCGAAATTTTTTTCTAAAAAAAGGAACCAAAACGTGCCAACCATTAACCAACTCGTAAGAAAAGAGAGAAAAAAGGTGACTGTAAAGTCAAAATCTCCTGCAATGAAAGAATGCCCTCAAAGAAGAGGCGTCTGCACGAGAGTTTATACAACTACTCCAAAAAAGCCAAACTCGGCTCTTAGAAAAGTAGCAAAAGTAAGACTAACTAGTGGATTCGAAGTAATCAGCTACATCCCTGGTGAGGGACACAATCTCCAAGAACACTCAATCGTACTTGTAAGAGGCGGTAGGGTAAAAGACTTACCGGGTGTTAAATACCATATCGTAAGGGGCGCACTAGATACTGCTGGTGTCGCAAAAAGAACTGTATCTAGATCTAAATACGGTGCTAAACGACCAAAACCAGGCCAAGCTGCAGCTGCAACTGGCAAGAAAAAATAATAAAATCTAAAAAAGGAAAACGATGAGAAGAAGACGAGCACCAGTTAGAGAGGTCTTAGCTGACCCTATTTATAACAGTATTGTTGTCACTAAATTTGTTAACAAACTTATGTATGACGGCAAGAAGAGTGTGGCTCAATCTCTACTTTATGGCGCATTAGCTAAGGCAGAGAAAAAAAGCGGTGAAAAAGCAATAGATATTTTTGAAAAAGCAATCGGCAATGTTAAGCCAGTTGTTGAAGTAAAAAGCAGACGAGTTGGTGGTGCGACTTACCAGGTTCCTGTCGAAGTTAGCGTAAAAAGACAATTGAGTTTGTCTATTAAATGGCTAATCGACTCAGCTAGAAAAAGAAATGAAAGAGGATCTGTAGATAAATTTGCAGGTGAGTTCCTCGATGCCTTTAATGAAAAAGGTGCGGCATTCAAGAAAAAAGAAGATACATACAAAATGGCAGAAGCTAACAAAGCATTCTCACACTATAGATGGTAACGATAAGCTCGGAAAGACCTTGAATATGGTTTTTTCGAGCTATTTTTTTGCCCAACTAAAACTACAAAACTAAAAACAAGGAAGAATTATGTCAAGAACTGTTCCTTTGGAAAAAATCAGAAATATTGGTATTGCAGCTCATATTGATGCTGGTAAAACTACTACGACTGAGAGAATTCTATTTTATACAGGTATGTCTCACAAAATTGGTGAAGTACATGACGGCGCTGCAACTATGGACTGGATGGAGCAAGAAAAAGAGAGAGGTATTACAATTACTTCTGCTGCTACTACATGTCAGTGGAAAGATACTCAAATAAACATTATCGACACTCCGGGACACGTTGACTTTACAATTGAAGTTGAAAGGTCTATGAGGGTTCTTGACGGCGCCGTTGCAGTATTCTGTGCGGTTGGTGCTGTTCAGCCTCAATCTGAAACTGTTTGGAGACAAGCAAATAGATATGGTGTGCCAAGAGTTATCTATGTAAACAAAATGGATAGAACTGGTGCAGATTTCTATAATGTTATCAACTCTGTAAAAGCAAGACTAAAAGCTAATCCAATTCCACTTCAAATTCCAATTGGTGCTGAAGAAAATTTCCAAGGTATCGTTGACCTTGTCGAAATGAAAGCATATACTTGGAGTGGTGAGATTGGTGCAAAAGCTACTATTTCTGAAATACCAGCTGATTTGAAAGAAAAAGCTGAAGAGTATAGAAAAGGTCTAGTTGAGGCAGCTGCTGAATCTGACGAAGAGCTTATGATGAAGTTCCTAGAGGGTGAAGAGCTAACTGAAGCTGAAATCATCAAAGGTATTAAAGCTGGATGTCTTGCAATGACTATTACTCCAATGCTTTGTGGTTCTTCGTTCAAAAACAAAGGTACTGAGAAAATGCTTGATGCAGTTGTTACTTATCTTCCAGCTCCAACTGAAGTTGCACAAATCAAAGGTATTGACCCAAAAACAGAAGAATAAGTTGAAGTAAACTCAACTGATGAAAACTTCTCAGCGCTTGCATTCAAAATCATGACTGACCCGTTTGTTGGACAACTAACATTCGTTCGTGTTTACTCTGGAAAACTGGAGAGCGGCACATATGTCTCTAACTCTACAAAAGAAAAAAAAGAGAGGGTCGGCCGTCTTCTTAAAATGCACGCAAACAAAAGAGAAGAGGTAAAAGAGCTTTATGCAGGAGATATCGGTGAGGTTGTTGGTCTAAAAGACACACTTACCGGTGATACACTTTGTGATGAAGCGCATCCAGTAATTCTCGAGAGAATGACATTCCCAGAACCGGTTATCTCTGTTGCTGTTGAGCCAAAAACAAAAGCTGACCAAGAAAAAATGGGTTTAGCACTAAAGAAACTAGCAGAAGAAGATCCATCTTTTAGAGTAAATTCTGACGAAGAAACTGGTCAAACAATTATCTCTGGTATGGGCGAGCTTCACCTTGAAATCCTTGTTGATAGGATGAAAAGAGAGTTCAAAGTAGAAGCGAATGTCGGTAATCCGCAAGTTGCATACAGAGAAACAATCAAAGGTGCTACAAAAGCTGAACACAAATATGCAAAACAATCTGGTGGTAAAGGTCAATACGGACATGTTTGTTTTGAAATCGAACCGCTAGAGGCTGGAAAAGGCTTTGAATTTGTTGATGCGATAAAAGGTGGTTCAATCCCAAGAGAATTTATCCCAGCTGTTGAAAAAGGTGTTAGAGAAACGCTTGCTGGTGGTGTTCTTGCTGGGTATCCATTTGTTGATGTTAAGGTTACTCTGTACTTTGGTTCTTACCATGATGTTGACTCATCTGAGCTTGCGTTCAAACTTGCTGCTTCTATGTGTTTCAAAGAAGGCGCCAGAAAAGCTGGAATTGCGCTTCTTGAACCAATGATGAAAGTTGAGTGCGAAATGCCTGAAGAATACATGGGTGATGTTATCGGTGACCTTAACAGAAGAAGAGGACAAATCCAAGAAATGGACGACAGAAATGGTATAAAAGTTGTAACTGCAATGGTTCCACTTTCTGAAATGTTCGGCTATTCCACAGACATCAGATCTATGACTCAAGGTAGAGGTTCTTACTCAATGGAGTTTGACCACTATGAAGAAGTTCCTAGAAATGTTGCTGATGAAATTGTTAAAAAAAGAACAGCTAACTAATATTTGTTTTACTGGGTCATTGATTGACCCAGTTTTTTCTAAAACCACTTAAATCTTTCAAATACTTTTATTCCTTCTTTCTGCTTTTTGTCGCAATATTTCTCACTATTAAAAATGTTAATCTTCACTTTGGCTGTATATATAAAAATAATATTCTTTTTGACAAAACTTTAAGTATAAACCTGTTAAATTTACCGGACACTATAAGTTAAGGAGAGTTCATGGACAAAGAGTTATTGCGAGATGTCAAGAATGAAGTAGAAAAAGCCGTCAAAAAAGGCGAGCTGTCTAGAAGAGATGCTCTTAAAATATTTGCATTTATGTCTGGCGGCATGGTAGCTGGCGAAACTTCACTATTTGCTGAAGGAAACGAAACAAACAAAAGTGATGCCAACGCAACGCCAAAAGTAAATGCCGGCATAAACTCAAAAGTTGTGATTATAGGTGGTGGCTCGGCTGGTATTACAGTTGCTGCTAGACTTGTTCATTCTGATGTAAAACCTGAAAACATTACTTTGATTGAACCAAGTGAAAAACATATATACCAACCAGGTCAAACTCTTGTTGCTAGTGGTGTAAAGACTCTTGAAGAGCTTTACAGAAACGAAGCCGACTTTGTACCTGCAGGTGTAAACTGGAAAAAAACAAAAGTCACAGAAATACTTCCTGAAACAAATAGCGTAAAACTAGAAAATGGTGAGACTCTGTCTTATGATTACCTTGTTGTTGGTGCTGGACTAAAGTATGATTTTGAAAAAATCAAAGGTCTTACGGCTGATATGATCGGTACAAACGACATCTATTCTATATATGTTCCTGAAAAAGCTCCAGCAATGTGGGATGCGATTCAAAAATTCAGTGGTAAAACTGCAATCTTTACAAATCCGTCCACTCCAATCAAATGTGGTGGTGCTCCGCAAAAAATTATGTATCTAACAGAAAGTTATTTGAGAAACAATGCAAAAAGAGATGGCAAAGATATTGTATTTATGACATCTGCAGGTAAATACTTTGGTGTGCCAATATATCACGATGCTGTTGTTGGCTTTGTAAAAGAAAAGGGCATTACTACAAACTTCAAACATGAGCTTGTTGAAGTCAAGCCTGCTGAAAAAATTGCAATTTTCGAAAAAACAACAAAGAAAAAAGTATTCGATAAAGATTTAAATGAAGAAATTGAACAAGATTTCAAAGAACTTGTTGAAGCAAAATATGATATGTTACATGTTGTTCCGCCTATGTCTCCTGTTGATGCTGTGTCAAAAAGTACACTTGCGAACAACAAAGGCTGGATGTTTGTAGATATAGAAACGCTACAGAGTAAAAAATTCCCTAATGTTTTTGGTATTGGTGACAATATCGGTACTCCATTTGGTAAAACTGGTGGTTCTGTTAGAAAACAAGCACCGGTATTGGTTGCAAATATTGTTTCTCTAATGAACGGCAAAGAGATGACTCATAAATATACTGGTTATACTGTTTGTCCTCTTATAACATGCTACGGTAGAGTTATGCTTGCTGAGTTTGGTTATGACAAAGAACAAATCGAGAAAAAAGAACCAGTAACAAAAGCTATGCCAATGCCAAGCTTCCCTGTTCTTGACCCTGCGAAAGACAGATGGATTTGGTGGCTAATGAAAGTTTATCTACTTCCTCCAATGTACTGGTACGGTATGCTAAGAGGTAGAGCGTAGCTGTTGGCTATGTTGTGCGACCCAGGGTTTGGGTTGTGCAACACCAACTTTCACTTCTTATTATTGAATAACTATAAAAATCAATCTAATTATTTTGAGCTGTAACATTGAGGGTTAATAAGGCACTTCTGGTAGATAGTAGTAGAACCATGGTGAAAATCATTGAGAATATTATCAAAGAAGAAGTTGTTGATGAAATCCTGATAGCCGATTCTAGCGACATGGCATTGCTTATGCTTGATGAGCACCCAGACATAGACCTAGTTATAACTGAATATCATCCGCCTGATTTGGACGGAATTGAGCTTACAACTAGAATCCGTGCAAATGAAAATTTCAAAGATAAATATATAATCATGGCAACCAAAGAGGGGCACAAAAGAGTTGTTGGATCTGCTATGGAAGCTGGTTGTAATGATTATATAGTTAGACCTTTTAATGCATCTGTGCTTATTGCCAAAATAAATCATATGCTACGAATTAAAAAGCACGCTTCAACTAGTGCTTAGCAACGCTTACTTCCCTTGCAATTAGAACATCTAACCGCCTAAATGATAGAATACGCCAAAACTTTCAAGGCGTTAA
>CAZNYV010000089.1:0-8748 GCA_964577355.1 uncultured Campylobacteraceae bacterium | reverse complement strand
CTTTTCTTCAAGGTAAATATCAAGAAAAATTAGTGGATTTAATATTCAAATTAAATATTATCCTGTTCTATCTGTTTATTATTTTAACTTTCCACAAACCTATTATATATATTGACGAGTTTTTGCAAAAGTTTTTCAACGAATATTCCGAAGTAGCAGCTTTTGAAGAGCAATTTGCTGCTGAACATCAGTTGGAAAAATCAAAAGCAGACTACTTCAAATTAAAAAGATTTTTAACTACAGCTATACGAAACTTTCGAGAGATAGATGATAAATTTATAGCTGGACTACTGTTGAAGCTTCAAAAAGATGTATATGGTTTGTTTGACTTTTTTCAGAGGTTTACAACATTGACACATATGCCAGAGATAGTTTATCAAAGAGATTTTCTAGGTAGTCTGAAGCCATATATGTCGGTACTAGACGAGATTACCAGTACAAAAGCGACTAGGGATTTGTTTGAAATGAAACTCAAACAGCTCGATGGCAGAATGAAAGAGCTTGCTTTGAGACCAAACGACCCAGAAAGCGTACAAGAACTAAAGGTGACCAAAGACAAGTATGCCGATGCTGTTCATAATTTTGCACTAGCCAGAGATAAATGTGTTGAACTTTCGACACTGCTGACTGAATATGAAAAAATGTTTCATGATGATTTTATTACTCAGTTTAACAGCACAAAACAGCTTCTAAGTATCAAGCTTACCAATGCTATCAACACCAAGGCTCACTATCTTGATAAACTTCTCTGGGATAGAGCTGAAAAAAACAGACGAATTGTTGATTTTATGGCAGCGGCAAATATTGTTGGCAATTATGACACGAAGACATTTATTAAGTACTACCTGAGAAATATAAATGTTGATACTTCGCAAGACCGTGATTGGCATAATTATCTAAAAGTAGCAATGGAGTTATTGGACTAATGTATACAGTATATTCAAAAGAAGAGATGGCGGAGCTAGTTGAGGCTGCATCAAAACCAAAAACTCCGATACGAACAGAGTCTTTGATTCATCAAAAAAAGAGTGTAGTCACAAAAATTGACATTAAATCGTTGGCAAGAATCGGTTCTGTAGTAAAGTTTGATGAGGGCTCGGTGCTGTTCAGTCAAGGGGACGAGGGCTCGGATATGTTTTTGATATTGAGTGGTTCGGTCGAAGTGTCAGATAAAAATGGTGTAGTAGCGACGCTTGAGGTTGGTGACATGTTTGGAGAGATGTCCCTAGTGGATTCACTACCGAGAAGTGCAACCGTTACTGCGGTCAGTCAAATAGATGTGCTGAGATTGAGCCGTGAAAACTTCAATGATGTTGTTGCTCATGAACCTGAAATCGCATTTCGCGTAATGCAAACACTTTCAAAGAGAATAAGGCTAGTAAATCAAACTGTTTTTATGTTAAAGAACAAAGGGGCTGACGAGGCTATTGAAACTGAAGAGCCTTTTGAAGAAACTGAAGATGAGAATGTAGACATAGATAGAGCAACCTCAAATTAGCAACGAGATGCTTCGAGGTTGTCTGTGGTGTTTATTTCAAAAAACCTTTGCTGACAGTTTCGTGATTTTCACTTTTTGGAGCTTGAACAATAGTTGGTGTAGCAACCGTTTGTGATGGGCTTGCTGTGCCTATTTTTGTAATTTGTACGGTTTTTAGTTTTGTTATTTCATCTGAGTAATCAGTTGCGCTCATACCGTCAGATGATATTTTGAATTTTCTAAGCAATCCGCCAAAGACTATTTTGCCATATCTACTTGCTTCTCCAAGACTAACCGACAATGTATTATCCTTACTGTCAATAAACTGAATAGTGTAGGCTTCTGTTTTTGTTTCGCCATTTAGTGTGTAGGTAACCATGCCATCATTTCTGAAATCATATGCCAAAGTACCATCTTTGCTTGACCACTTTCCAACAATCATTCTAGCTAGCGGCTCTGTTTGAAGCTCTATTACTTTTTGAGCGCCAGCCATATCTCTTGCCCCCATTGCACCAACTTGCGCATCGCCAGACCTGACAACCGTGACCTCTTCCCATGTGCCGTTCTCATGAAATATAATTGTTCTACCGTCTTTTAAAGTAGCATACTGACCTGCAAAAGCCGCTGCTGTAATTAATGAGCCGATTAGCATTTTTTTTAACATAACTCGCCTTTTTGTCTGTGGAATATTTGGATTAGCGCAAATACTAACCAATATCTGATAAAATCAACGCAAAAATTTCAAGGTAAAAATTGACCCAAATAGATTACAAAGCACTGATTGTTAGGCTAAATCAATACGCAAAAGCATACTACACAGATGATTCTCCGCTTGTAACCGATGATGAATATGACAAAGCGTACAGACTTGCTGTTGCATATGAGACGCAAAACCCATCACAACTATCACCAAATTCTCCGACACAACGAGTCGGTGGTGTGGTGCTGGATGAGTTCGAAAAAGCGAGGCATTTGGAGCAGATGTACTCACTTGAGGATGTGTTTGACAGGAGTGAACTTGACGCTTGGGCAACCAGAGCCGCAAAAGCTGGCTGGGAGCTTGAATTTTACTGTGAGCCAAAGTTCGATGGCGCTAGTCTAAATCTTATTTATGAAGACGGCTTACTTGTTCGTGCTATCACTAGAGGTGATGGCAGTGAGGGCGAGATGGTACTGAACAATGCAAAAACCATCAAGTCTATACCGCTTGCTATAAACAAAACTTCAAGTCAATCTCTATTTACAACTGATTTACAGGGTGTAATTGAAGTTAGGGGCGAGGTTGTTATGTATTATAGTGGCTTTGAAAAGCTTAACGAATCAAGACTTGCAAATGGTGAGCAACTGTTTGCTAACCCTAGAAATGCTTCAGCAGGGAGTCTTAGACAGCTAGATTCATCTGTTACGGCGAACAGAAACCTTGTTTTTTATCCGTACGGTATTGGTAAAAGCTCTGTTTCATTTGAGACTCAAGAAGAGATAGCTGGATTTTTTGATGATAATGGTTTTTTGAGCACCAAAATGAGTAAGCTCTGCCGAAATATAGATGAAGTGCAGTCATTTTATGAGAGGTTGAAATTAGAACGAGCAAATATGCCGATGATGCTTGATGGAATGGTGGTTAAGGTCAACTCTTTACGCACTCAGCAAGAGCTTGGCTTTACTGTTAAGTTTCCTAGGTGGGCGTGTGCTTATAAATTTCCTGCTGTCGAAAAACAGACCAGAATACTAGAGGTAAGCTATCAAGTTGGTAGAACAGGGGCTTTGACACCAGTTGCCACTCTTGAGCCTGTTGATATTGATGGCGTAAAAGTCTCAAGAGCTACTCTTCACAACTTTGACGAAATAGAGCGCAAGGATATAAAAATAGGTGATATGGTAACGATTATTAGGAGTGGGGATGTTATTCCAAAAGTAATTGGCGTCCTCGGTAGCTTTCGCGATGGCAGTGAAAAAAAGCCCGAAAAGCCTACAAACTGTCCAGTTTGTAGCTCTGAATTGCTTGACGAAGGTGTAATACTCAAATGTGTAAACTTAGAATGTCCAGCAAGGGTTGTTGAGAGTATTATTCACGCTGTCAGCAAGAAGTGTCTCAATGTGGATGGACTAGGTGAGAGTATTGTCAAACAGCTTTTTGAAAATACAAAAATCAGCTCTCTTTTAGATATTTTTAGCCTAACATATGACGATTTGGCTACTCTTGATGGATTTAAAGAGAAAAAAATTGCAAACACGCTCTCGGCTATAAAAGGAGCAAAAGGGTGTGAGTTATGGCGTTTTGTAAACGCTCTTGGTATTGACCTTATTGGTGAGGTTGCTGCCAAAAAGCTGAGTGACACCTTTGGGTCGCAACTATTTGACAAAAGTTATGATGAGATTATAGCAATAGATGGTATAGGCGCTGAGATGGCACACAGCTTTTTGAAGTTTGCAGCCACGAATCGCACGGATATAGACAAACTATTTGCGATACTTACACCGAAAGAGCCACAGATAGAAAGCGTTGAAGAGTCTTTTTTGAGCGGTAAAACAGTAGTTATTACTGGAACAATGAGCATGGCTAGAGATGAGATGAAGGTGCTTCTGGAGCGAAAGGGTGCAAAAGTAACGGACAGCGTTAGTAAAAAAACCAACCTGCTCGTGGTTGGTGATGGTGCTGGTAGTAAGCTTGACAAAGCTATAGCGCTTGGCATAGAGACGATAGATGAAACTAGCTTACTGTCAAGGCTAGGCGTGTAGCTCTCCTTAAGCGCATAGCCGTTAAAATTGAGGCAAAACGCTTTGCAAAACAAGATAACAATCAAAGAGGAATAATGAGACGAGAAAATAGCTATTTAGTAACACTATTAATAGTTGCTGTTTTGATTTTGGGGATCGGAACTTATATATATAAATCAGCAAAATTTGAACGAGAAGCACCAAAAATATTTTTGGTTGGTCCAGTCTATTGGAATTTCAAAACACCACTCAGAGTTGTTGTGGCTGATAATGTTGGTGTGAAATCATGCAAGATAAAAATTGAAGAACCGACTAGAGAGATGACAATTTATGATGCAACTTTCGCTGACCCATTAAAAATGCTAGACTTAAATCTTACATATCCAAAAAACGGCTTTGTGCCAACAAGTGAAAATGCAGTCATAACGATCACCGCAAAAGATAGTAGTTGGTGGAAGTTTTTTACTGGAAATAGCAGTTATATTAGCGCAAAAATTGTTGCTGATAACAAATCACCAGTAGTAGAAATGATAGCAAACTCATTCTCTATTAGCAGGGGAGGTAGTGCTCTTGTTGTGTTTGAAGCGAAAGATGAAAACTTGGAGCAGGTGTTTGTAAAAACATCTGACAACAGAATCTTTAATGCACAGCCCTTTCTCAAGCCTGGATTCTATGCTTCATTAGTAGCTTGGGATATAAAAACAGACGGTTTTTCTGCTGAGGCGGTTGCAATAGACAAAGCGCGCAATATGTCAAAAGCACCAATCAGAATACTAACTCGAAATCTACCATATAAAGATTCTAAAATAGAATTAATAGACGATTTCTTGGACGGCAAGATTTTGCAACTGGCAGCTAGTATGCCGAATATACAAACTGCTCAAAAAGTTGATAGATTCGTCTATGTCAATGAAACAATGAGAACCCAAAATGAAAAATTAGTAGAAAAGCTTACAAATAGAGTAGGGCAGGATATGCTCAGCTCGTACTTCTCTGAGCCATTTGTGCCAATAGCTAAAGCTTCAGTTGTCGGTACTTACGGGGACCATCGACACTTTTTCTATCAAGGTGCAAAAGTTAGCGAGTCTTACCATATGGGTATAGATTTTGCTAGCACAAAAGAGGCGCCGATTTACGCTCCAAATAATGGTGTTGTTGTTTTTACTGGAAATAATGGTATCTATGGCAACCTAATGGTTGTTTACCACAATCTAGGCTTGTTTACTATTTATGGTCATTGTAGTTCATTTGTAGCAAAAGAAGGGCAGGTGGTAAACAAGGGTGATTTGATAGCCAAAACTGGTATGACTGGTTTGGCTCTTGGCGACCATCTCCATTATGGCATGATTGTACAAGGCGTAGATGTGAGACCAGCTGAGTGGTTGGACAAAAAATGGATTGATTTGAATATCCAAAAAGTTATTGAAACGGCGACAAAAACTATAGGTAGTAAATAATGGTGAAACAAAATGGAATTCTCAAGACAAAACAGAGAAATGTTAGAGTATTTGAGATTGTATGTGATGATACTGTAAGTGTAGAAAAGTATATTGCAAAAAATAAGGCGCTTTTGGATGGTCTGCTGGTTGTGCTAAAAGGTGCTAAGGCTAGCGAATGTTCTGATATTTGTGCGTCTGAAGGCATCTGCTATGCTGTGATGGGAGAGTGCGAAGCTGAACCTCAGGCTGGTAGAAAAAGTTCAAAAGCTCAGGATGAGCCAAAGGATTTGTTTAGTGTCGAACAAACCAGTACTGGCAACTCTGAAAAAGTGCAAATTCAAGAGAGAGTGGTTGAAAAAATCGTAGAAAAAGTTGTAGTCCAGACAGTATATGTTGAGAAAGAGCCCAGTGACAGCAACGATGCAAACAAAGTCGTTGATGTTCCTAGGGTCATCAAAAGCACTACTGTTAGAAGTGGTGAAGATATACAGACGAGTGGTGATGTTTCTGTCTTTGGTAGAGTAAACAGTGGTGCCAAGATAAAAACCGATGGATGCGTGGAGATTTTTGATACTATTGATGGGCTAGTAGAGTGTGGCGGAGAGTATATGATTATTAGAAAAATTGGTAATGGAACCGTTGTTTTTAATGGTTCGACTCTCGAGCCATTGGCGTTTGATGGCAAGCTCAAAAGAGTATTTATGAATAACGGCAAGCTAGAGATTAAGGACTTATGATGAAACAAACTACTATTTCCAAAAATGTCGAGATAAATGGCATAGGGCTACACAAAGCTGTAATGGTCAAATTGAGACTTGAGCCCAGCCACGAAGATAGCGGAATAGTGTTTTATAGGGAAGATTTGGCAAAAACAATTGAACTAAAACCAGAAAATGTTGTAGATACCAAAATGGCCACTGTTATAGGCAAGGATGGTGCTGTTATTTCGACCATAGAGCATCTACTATCTGCAATCTCGGCATATGGAATAGACAACCTAAAAATTATTATTGACAACGATGAGGTGCCTATTATGGAAGGCTCATCGGCAGCCTTTTGTATGCTGTTGGAAGATGCTGGTATCAAAGAACTTGAAAAAAATAAAAAAGTAATGGTAATCAAAAAAGAGGTCGAGGTGCGAGACGGTGACAAGTTCGTTAGACTTACTCCGTCTGACGACAATAGGTTTACATACAATATCAAGTTTGACCATCCGATGATACAGGTGCAAAATTTTGAGTTTGTGTTTACAAAAGAAAATTACAAAAACGAAATCGGCAAGGCTAGAACATTTGGATTTTTGAAAGAGGTGCAATATCTGCGTTCTATTGGTTTGGCAAAAGGTGGAAGCCTTGATAACGCGATAGTTCTTGATGATACAAAGATACTAAATCCAGAGGGTTTGCGGTTTGATGATGAGTTTGTTCGCCACAAAATCCTAGATGCTATAGGTGATATGGCGCTTCTTGGGATGCCTTTTATGGGGCATTATGAAGCAAGTGCTGGGAGTCATCATCTAAATCATCTTTTGACAAAAAAAGTACTCGAAAGTGCCGAAAACTATGAGGTTGTAGAACTGGAATCTAGCGAAGAGATGGAAATGGAAAGTGAGAGAGCTGTTGCCAAATCCTAGTGTTAGCATTCTTTTTTTGACAATCAAACCTCCGTATCTAGTTGGAATATATAGCATGGATGGGGATTTGATAGATAGCATTTGTTTTGATGGCAAGACTAGCGACACACTTCCTTTGGTTATCAAAGAGTTGCTGAGTAAATACAACCCAACAATGCTTGTGTATGCCAATGGACCTGGCAATCAAATGGCAATCAAAGTAACCTATGTCTGCTTGAAGACGCTTTGCATAGCCAAAAATATACCACTAAAAGCTGTTTCTTCATTCGAATTTAATGACTACAAACCGATTGAATTGGTCAATAAAAGATTTTTTTGTTTTGAAAATGATAATATAACCCTAGAATATTTACCAAATGCCGTAGATGGTGAGCTGAGGCTTCCAGTGTCGATAAACAGCATACCACTGTCTGATATATGTGAACCAATATATATTATGCCGCCAGCGTAAAAAATAGTTTTTATTAGGAGAGTTTTAGTTGATTTTTTCAGTACCAGCCACAAGCGCCAACCTGGGCCCAGGATTCGATACTTTGGGTCTAGCGGTTAACCTTAGAAATGAAGTTGAGGTGAGAGCTTCAAAGTTCTTTAGTGTTTCTATTAAAGGTGAGGGTAAAAATATATCCAGAATGAAAAGCGGCAATATATTTGTCTTGATTTTTAATGAAATATACAAAAATATCACAAACGAACAGGGTGTTTTTAGGTTTGAATTTGCTAATAATATTCCCATTTCAAGAGGACTAGGTTCTAGCTCAGCTACTATAATTGCCGCTGTAAAGGCTGCTTATGAGATGGCTGGTGTTGATGCTTCAAAAGAAAAAGTGCTAAACACTGCAGTTAAATACGAAAGTCATCCTGACAATATAACTCCAGCAGTTTACGGTGGTTTCAATGTGGCGATAGTAGAAAATGGCAAGGTATTTAGAATTGGCAAACCACTGCCGAGTAGTGTATGTGCGGTAGTCGTAATACCAAGTGTTTTTATGTCAACAAACCATTCCAGAACCGTTCTGCCAAAACGATACACAAAAGAAGAAGCGGTATTCAATGTGTCCAGATCCTCAATGCTAACTGCCCTTTTGATGGAGGGGCGGTTTGATATGCTTAGGCTTGCGGCACAAGATAAGTTTCATCAAGATTATAGGATGAAAAATCTACCAGAACTTTTTGACGTACAAAAAATTGCTCTTGAGAATGGAGCACTAATGAGTACACTGTCTGGTAGCGGTTCTTCATTTTTTCAGATGGTTTATGTGGATGATGCAAAAAATGTTCAGAAAGCTCTCGCTGAGCGATTTCCAAATTTTAGAGTAGAGATTATGGATTTCGACAACGATGGACTTGTGGTAAGGTAGTTTTGGGTAGAATCCCGCCATCAATGCTAAAAAGAATACCTGTTAGAATGTGCGTAAATTGCAGAACCAGAATAGCTCAGCCGGAGTTAGTCAGATTACAGTATACAAACGCAACTCTCGTGG
>CAZNYV010000088.1:0-9126 GCA_964577355.1 uncultured Campylobacteraceae bacterium | reverse complement strand
CCCATAGCATCGAGATTTGCAGCCGTATCAAAAAGCGTCTCGCCCTTACTAGTCGAGCTAGTGCTCACATCGAGATTGACGACATCCATACCCAGCTTCTTGCCAGCGACCTCAAAGGAACTCCTAGTCCTCGTAGAATTCTCGAAAAAGATATTGATAAGCAGTTTGCCAGTGAATTTTTTAGCATCTTCACCATCCAAAAATCTATTTGCCCTGACAAATAGTGACTCTATTTCACTATCGCTAAAATCTTTTGTTGTGATACAGTGTCTCATAAGCTCTCCAGTGCTGTTGGTTTGTGAAATAAATAGCCTTGCATATAGTCAACGCCGATGATATTTAGCTTCGCAGCCACCTCTTTTGAGTGGACAAACTCCGCTATACACTTGATACCGATTTTATTCGCAAAAGCTACTATTACTTCGACGGTTTTGAATGCGTTTTGGTCGGTATCAATATTTTTTACGAGCGAGCCGTCGATTTTCAAAAAGTCAGGGTTCAGCTTGATGATATATTCAAAGTTCGAATATCCAGAACCGAAATCATCTATAGCTACTTTGACACCCTTGAGCTTGAGACTAGCCAGCATAGCATTGGCGTGTTCAAAATCCACAATCCTCTCAGACTCCAAAAGCTCAATAATCAGCTTCTCTGCGATGCCGTACTGTTCAATCTTCTTTGTCAGGTATTTTACTATCTCTTTGTTTTGCAAATCTTCGATAGACAGGTTGATAGAAAAAGTAGCATTCTTGTCTTTGAAATATTCAAATGACTTTCTAATTATCGCCTTTGTTATCGAAGAGTAAAGCTTCGCTTTTTTGGCTCTATCCAAGAAGAGAGCAGGAGGAATCACCTCCCCATCATCCGTCAACATCCGCACGAGACATTCGTATTTTAGCTCATCGCTGCCATTTGCTGGGACAATTTGCTGAGCATAAACCAACAATCTATCTTGCCTAATGGCATCTTTTAGCTTTTTAATCCAAAAAATATTCTCTTTTACTTCACTATCGTGCTCGCTTGTATCACTAAAAACTGCAAAGCTAGTGTTATTATCTCTTGCCTTGTCCAGTGCTATTTCAGCAACTGCTAGAGGATTGAGTGAAAAACAAGTCGCACCAATTCTGACGCTAAGCTCGATTTCAAAATCCTCTACTATCAAGGCGGATTCCTCAAATCTAGCTATTACCGAGGCGCAAATCTCATAAAATGTATCAACACATAGAAGATTGCTATCGACAATGGCAAACTCATCTCCAGCCACACGATATATATCATACTCAGGTGCTAGTTGCTTGAGTTCGTTTGCAAATCCAACAAGAACTTTATCTCCAAAATCGTGCCCAAAAACCTCGTTCAAATCCTTGAATGCATCTATGTTGACAAGTGCCATAATAACACTGTTGTTGATTTTTAAATCCTGTACGAGCGCTTGTCTATTTGGAAGCCCAGAGAGCGCGTCCGTAGTCTGAGCCCTGATAATATCTGTCATATTAAATATATCCGTAACATCAAACCTAATGCTTATAAATTTGTCCAGCACACCATCGTCATTGGCAACTGGCTTGATGGTTGTCTTGACATGATATGTAGAGCCATCTTTTTTGCAGTTTTTGATAGTTCCGTACCATATTTCACCAGACTTGATAGTGTTCCACATATCTGCAAAAATCTCTTTTGTGCTATCTGGATGCCTGACTATGTTGTGATTTCTACCTATCAGCTCATCTCTACTGTAGCCACTGATTTCACAAAATTTGTCATTCACATAGGTGATATTGCCATCCGCATCGCCTTCAGACACAATTGCGCTGGCATCAATGACAGTCCGATACTCTTCTAGTAGTTTTATCTCCGCCTTGCTATTCATTATTTGAACACACTATAGAGGCAGTTTGCATTTTTCATCAGTTCAAAAAGGGCTTTTTCATCACCATTTTCTAGCGCTGACTCAAACTTCGCCAGCTCTTTTTTGAAGCCATCAATCCCCTCCAGAATATTTTTTCTATTCTGTGTAAATATCTCTTTCCACATATCTGGCGAGCTTTTTGCAAGCCTGCTCATATCCTTGAAGCCGCCAGCGGCAAGTGTCAAAATATCTTTTGGGTCTTCTTGTCCTAGGACTGTATTTGCAAGTGAGAAGCTGAGCAGATGCGGCAAATGTGAAATAAAACTAGCGTGCAAATCATGAACAGCAGAATCCATCTCCACGACATTCATACCAATCTTGTCAAATATCATCCTCGCCATTTCCGTATGCGATGAACCACTAAGCTCCAAATCGCAAAAAACAACTGTTTTGCCGTTGTACAATCCTGCCGTAGCAGCATTTGGACCGCTGTACTCTGTGCCTGTCATCGGGTGAGACGCCACTAGATTTGGTCGAATATCCTTTGGGCAATCTTTGGATATTTTTTCCTTTGTACTACCAAGGTCGATAATCGTTATGTTTGGATTTTTGAGTCTTATTTTTGAGAGCATTGAGACGCAAGCCTCAACAGGAATAGCCAAT
Organism: uncultured Campylobacteraceae bacterium; assembly: GCA_964577355.1. Classification (GTDB taxonomy): domain Bacteria; phylum Campylobacterota; class Campylobacteria; order Campylobacterales; family UBA6016; genus CAZNYV01. Next base: position 6,614 of record CAZNYV010000088.1, on the reverse strand, counting down.
ACAAGTATGTCACTATTTGTAACAGAATCAAAATCCACAAGCTCATCCACCAAAGAGAGTCTCAATGCCTCTTTTGCATTTGCCTCGCTTGCATCAAACCCAATAATCTTATCTGCTATACCAGCTGATTTCAACGCCAAAGCAAACGAACCGCCCATCAAACCAAGTCCCGCAATTGATACCGTCAAATCAACACCTTTTTTTCAAATTTTATGCTCATTTTTAACAAATTATACAGTAAAGTACTTTTCAGGCCGAGCAATAAAGCGCGCAAACTAACAACAAGACAAAGCTTTGGAATATACGAACAACAAAAATATAAAAACCATAGCAACAACAAAAATATCCAACAGTCCATTGGCTATAAAAGTTAGTGGGGAGACGGTATATATACTAGATAATCTCTATAACTATTATGAAATATCTCTCAACACATACGGTATCACCAGATCCTCAAATCTTATAAAATTTCAAGGGCTACTACACAAATATTCCAAACTATTATCATTTTCACCACTGGACGACATAGCTTTTTGCGCCGTCAACACAAAAAAAATCTCGATTCTCTCAAATGCACAAGGCGCTCTTAGTAGCAAAACTTTTTTGGCTTGGCATGACGAAGAAGTAGAGACGACAATATACTCTGATGATGGCCTGCTCTTCGCTTCTGGTGGAGCGGATGGCAGAGTGATAATATACAATCCAGCTGACCACTACAAAATAGTAGCCATCCAAGAGAAAAGACCTGATTATATTTGCTCTCTAGCCTTTTCGCCAGACAATAGATTTTTACTATCCGCCTCTTTTGACAAAGAAATCGTCATCTATGACATCCAAAGAAATGTTGTCCAATGTCACTTCAAACTCTCAGATGTTGCCGAAAGAGCTGTTTTTTTTGAGTTTGATAAAATTTTTATCACAACAAGAGGTGGCAAGAGCATTATTTATGACATTTTTACAAATCAAATAACCTCCCAAAAAAACCATTTTGCATCTTGGCCAGTCTCGTTGGAGTTGAGTAGCGACCACAAGACTGCTATTATTGGCACCAAAAATGAAAATATTTATCTAGTAGATATACCTACAAACACACTCCTTATAGCGACCAAACTAGAGGATGTAACAGGTGTGACATCTCTAAAACTACACAATGGGGTTCTGATAATTTGTCATAGTGACGGGAAAATTGACTTTATAGAATACGATAGAGACATCAACAAACTAAAAATATCTATTCGCTCAAAAAACTATGACCACGCAGCAAAACTCCTAAATGGCAACTGTTTTTTGGCGGCAAATCCTGAGTTCGTATCTTTTTTTGACGAAGGCTGGAAAACAACACTTCCCACTATCACCAGACTCATCGCTGTTCAAAAGCTAGAAGAAGCCTCCAGTCTGGCTGAGCCATTTTTGAATACAGAAAAAAGGATATTGGAATTTGAGTTTTATATGTCCAAAAACAGAGAGGTGGAGCTTTTTACTGGATTTGTAACAGCCAACGACATACCATCAGCCTATGCTATGGCTGAAAAAAACCAGTTCTTGAAAAAATTGGCTTCGTACGAACTATTAGAAGAAAATTGGCGCAAGACATTCAACCACTGCCGAAGACTGCTCGAAGAGGACGCTAATCTATATTTGAAAAAAGTTACAGAAATTCTCAAAGCATATGAGCAAGTCGAAGAGAAGAAAAAATTATCTTACAGTCTAATGACAAATTCAAAAAAATTTACCGATGCGGCAGAGTGTGTCAAGAGAGGGGATTTTGTATGCTATTTTGATTTAGTTGAAAAAAATCAGTTCCTGAAAGAGACTGAAGTCTACCAAAAAACAATGACACTAGCACAATCAATACTCGACAAGGTACAAGAGCTAGAAGCTGAGGGCAGGCTGGAAGAGGCTATGGATAGAATCAAAGTGCTAAAAAACTTCAAGCCTTTTGCTATCACTGTAACCATAAAAGAGGCAAACCTATCTGAAAGCTACTCATTTTACAAAGCTGTCAAAGCAGCACCAACGAGCGAAGAGGCTCTTCGGAGAGCCTATGATATGGCACTTCAAAATCCAAACTTTCAAAGCTTGCCAATTTTTTCCGAGCTAACTCAAGAGTTCAGAGCTCTTTATTCCGAGGCTATGAAACTTGCTTACGAAGCAAAAATCGAAGAAATTTTGTATATATTTGGCAAATATATGAAGGTTGACTTTTATAGACAAAAAATAAAAGAGTTGTTCAAACAAGCCTTTATTAGGGAGTTAGAGCTATCTCTTGAGTCCAAAAAATCAAAAATAGAACATGGCATTAGACGATACATGGATATATTTGCATTGGAGCCACAAATAGAAAAATTTGCCTCCAAAAATGGCTACTCATCAGTGCTAGAATCTATCAAAAATAGACCATCGGTTGCTTATACAGTTTTTGAGTACCCAAAATCTATATTCCTTTAGATACAATTAAAAAAATATAAATAAAGAGTTAGTCCAGTACAAACACGCTCATAAAGAGGATTTTTCGTGAAAAAAATTGCAATATCTGTAGCTTTATCTGTCGCACTATCAGCTAGTGCATTCACCATAAAAGACATCAAATATGACGGACTAAGCCGTATGTCCACCAATGTTGCTGACGAGATGGTTGGCTACAATAAGGGTGATAATTTTGACTATGACAAAATCGGAAAATCGATACTATCATTCTACTCTCAAGGATATTTCGAGGACATCTGGGTAGAAGAAAAAGACGGTGTTATCATATATCACTTCAAAGAAAAACCAGTTATAGCAAAGATAGAATTTGTAGGCTACTCTGATACAGATTCTGACAAAATGATGAGTGAACTTGGCTTCAAAAAAGGTGACACCTACGACGAAGAAAAAATTGAAAAAAGCAAAAAAGGTATCATAAAAAAAATCCAAGAAGACTCTTATTTCAACACTGTTGTAGAAACAGACAGAAAAGATATTGGCGACGGCGCAGTAGAGCTGACATATGTAATCAACAAAGGTGAAAAAATCTATGTTGACAAACTGTACACGCTTGGTGTCAGCAAGCTAAAACAAGACAAAATAATGTCGCAAACAGCCAACAAAGAGAAGCAATGGGCTGGATGGCTATGGGGTAGAAACGACGGCAAACTCCGAATAGAAGAGCTTGAATACGATTCTGCCAGAATCAGAGATGTGTATATGCAAAATGGTTTCCTAGATGTTACGGTGTCCAAGCCATTTTTAAAAACCGACTTCAACAGTTACACCTCAGAGCTATGGTATACGATTCATGAGGGCGAACCATACAGCGTAAAATCTGTAAAAATCATACAAAAAACAAATGTCATAGACGAAAAAGAGTTGTACGAGGTCATCGGTGTCAAAGCCAACAACACATTTAATGTTGACAAAATGAGAAAAGACCTTGACAAAATCAAAAACAAAGTCGCCGACCTAGGATATGCCTATACAAAAGTCACTCCAGATTTTATCAAAGACGAAAAAACACATACCGCAGAGGTTGTATACACAGTTGATCCGGGAGAAAAAGTATATATCAACAATGTCTACATCTCAGGCAACACAAGAACACTTGACAGCGTAGTCCGAAGAGAGATTTTCCTAGCTCCTACAGACCTATACAGCCTAACAGATATGCAAGATTCCAAAAACGGACTAAAAAGAACTGGTTACTTTGAAGACGCCACAATAGACGAAAAAAGAATCTCAAATGACAAAATGGATCTTATAGTCAAACTAAAAGAGGCTCCAACTGGTAGTATCATGGTGGGTGGTGGATACGGAAGCTATGATGGCTTCATGCTAAATATGGGAATAAATGATAAAAATGTATTTGGTAGCGGACTCTCACTAGGATTTAACGCAGACCTATCAAGCAAGCAGACAAACTTTGATATTTCACTAGTAAATCCAAAACTCCATGATAGTCAGTACTCATTGGGTGGAGATGTATTCTCCAGAAAATATGTTGCTACAGACTATACACAAGACACAGTAGGTGTAGGTGTCACAAGTGGCAAACAACTCACAAGACATCTTGCTGGTTCTGTTGGATATAAATACTCAACAATCAAATACTCAAGTCTAAGTGCTGCCGCCCTTGCTAGTACAGCAAACACAGAATATCACTCATACGACAACTCAAGCAAAAGCTCAATCACTCCAGCTATCAGCTATGACACAACGGATGACTACTATGTTCCTAGACATGGAATGTCTGCTGGTACAAGCTTGGAGTTTGCGGGCATAGGAGCTGATGAAAAATTCATCAAAAGCTTCTCGAAATTTAGCTATTTTTACTCTCTTGATGACCTAACTGGTATGGACATTATTATGAGATACAAAGCTAGACTTGGATGGTTTGTCAACAGTAGCAATGTATCTATTGGTGAGAAATTCTACATGGGTGGTATGGGAACCGTCAGAGGATTCCAATCAAGCTCAATAGGCACCAAAACAGCTGGAAGCAGTGGCGATATATATACAGGTGATACAAAAACAGCATCAAACTCACTAGAGTTCAGCTTCCCTTTGATAGCAGAGGCAAAAATGAGATTTTTGACATTCTTTGACTACGGTATGATAGGTACAAGCTCTATTAGTGAGAATAAGAGATCATCTTATGGTGCTGGTATAGAATGGCTTTCACCTGTTGGTCCAATACAGATTTACTATAGCAAACCTCTAAACACTCAAACAGGTGATAGGACTTCTGATATAGATTTCTCTATAGGAACAAGATTTTAACAGAACCGCGTACGGAGCTTGATATGATTTTTCCAAAATTAAAAGATATAGCAACTACCAATGTGATAATGATGGAGCCATCTGATACGCTTTGGTCAGCTGTCGATATGATGGTAAAAAATAATATTCACGATGTCATCATAAGAGATGATACGCCGACATTCTTTGGAATCGTTTCAATGCAAAGCATCATTATGCTGAATGCTGATGGTACCGATTTTGGCGCACCATTAGCCTCTATTAGGTATGAAAAAGCTCCTGTATATCACATGGACACAAGTGTTCTGGAGATTGTGGATATTATGGATGCAAACCATCAGCACATCTGCGTAATCAATAGTACTGGCGAACTATACGGCATAATTTCTCACCACGATATCATCTCCAATATAGACCCAAAGACCCTGATAGAGAGGCAGACTCTCGGAGCAATAGTTAGGTGCGGGATTATCTACAAGATGGGTAGCTCGACAAGTATTCAAGATGTTATGTCTAGAATGAAAGAGCTCAATAGAGATGCTATCGTCCTCACAAAAGATGAGGAAGACATCGGGATAGCTACGGTATCAGATATAGCTATAGCACTAGCAAAAAGACATCCTACAAGTGCGCCTGTCTCAGAAATAATGACCTCTCCAATACAAACAATGCCCGAGAATGCTACACTAAAAGAGGCTTTGGACTTTATCAAAAACAAAAAGTTTCGTAGAGTAATTGTAGCGGCAAAAGACGGGAAGCTTTTGGGAATACTCACAAAACATGATTTGGTATTGGCTACATACAACAGATGGGTTGATATTGTCACAAAACATTCCGAAGAGATGGTTGAGATAAATAAGATTCTTGAACATAGAAACAAACATCTTGAGCAGATAGCTTTCATAGACCACCTGACAGGAATATACAACAGATCGCTCGTTGGACAATGGGTAGAATCAGAGAAGATAAAAATTGCCAAATATAATCTCAAGCCATTTTCTGTACTTATCGCAGACATAGACCACTTCAAAAATATCAATGACACTTTTGGTCATCCGATTGGCGATATAGTATTAAAAGAGCTTGCCAATAAAGTAAAAAAAATACTTCGAACTACCGACTTCTTTGCCAGATGGGGCGGTGAAGAGTTTTTGGCACTAATGCCTACAACAACGATAGCGGAAGCCGTAGAAGTAGCGAGAAAAATCAACGAAACAATCGCTCAGATGAATTTTACAGATGTTGGACACATAACAATCAGCATCGGGGTAGCACAATACAAAGATGGTGAATATATCGATGTGATTATTGAACGAGCAGACAAGGCGCTTTATAGAGCCAAAAGTAGTGGCAGAAACAGAGTAGAGTCAGAAGAGTAGAAAGTCTAGTAATCCTGCTTGTAAAACAGGTCTATTGAGTTTCCTTTTGTTCGCGTCTCAGTCTCAATACCTACATTTTTATTGAGTCTATATTGAAGCCCCACCCCAGATTCAACATCATTTTTATAAATAACAGTCAAATCCTTTGACACTCTCTTGCCTATTTCGACATTGGTAGCTTTTACCGTCTTGCCCTCTTTTTGGTATTCACTAGGTGAGATTTCTATTTTATCTAGTTTGATTCCAAGCTCGCTAGAAACATCCTTTGATAATATATTTGACAATGCTCCAATTGCCTTTGTCGTATAGTCTGATTTGACTTGCGATTTGCCCATGCCAAAGCCATCATCAATACCAAAAATCAAATACGACATAATCTCTCGCTCGCCAAGCGCTGGCATAGACCAGAAAGTGAGTTTTGGTGCGGAGGACGAACCTTTGGCTCCGATAAATATCGTAATATCTCTCTCCTCTAGCTTGAGAGTCAAATCCACATAAGGG
>CAZNYV010000087.1:0-9159 GCA_964577355.1 uncultured Campylobacteraceae bacterium | reverse complement strand
CCTATCCAAACTTTGGTTTCAAACGCACAAGCTACCTTTTGTGTTTGCCATCATGTGCTACAACAAAAACGCCAAGCTTGCAAACAACCTAGCACAAAAATTCGCCAAGTCAAACATCAAAATACCTCAGTACATCTTAGATGGATACTCGAAAAGTAGAGGTATAAGAAAACGAGACATCCTCAATTATTTGACAAAAATAAGCTATACAATAGGTCCAAAAGAGCAGTTGGGATACAAAAAATTTGTCAAACTCTCCAAAAACCATTTGGCGCGAAACCAAAAAAATTGAAAAAAGCACTACTTCTCAGTCTGCCAATCACACTGGTAAGTATCGCTTTGTCACTCTTGTTTCGTATCTACATAGCTCACAGCGTAGATATCAGAACGCAAACATACTACTACACGACGATTGACCTAGCTAGTATGATGGCTATTATTTTTATAGGCTTTCGCTCGTCCATGACCGTTGCATACCAAAAGACCAGAGACGCAAACCATATCACGGCGATTTTTCTGAGCATTCTGATAGCTTCTGTGCTGTTTTCGGTACTTTTTTTAGCCTATCCGATACACCTATTCGTCGATTCTGCCGTGCCTATGCACTATATTGCTATGATTTTTTTGGCTCTTGGATGCTATACATATTACTCAAACAGACTTGCGATGTTTAGACTATACAAAAGCATAAACGCAATTTCGCTCTTAGAATCGCCTCTTTTGATAGCTTCATTTTTCACCCTGCACTACTTTGGAATGGCCATTTTGGAGTCGCTTATTTTTGCTGTTATCTCTCAAAATATCATAATGTCGTTGTACATCAAAATTGCCAACAAAGCAGTTCTCAAAGAGCCGAGCCTAAAAAACTTAGTGTTTGACACGCATACAAAAGAGTATCTCAAAAACTCGGCGATGTCTTCGGCTGAATTTGTCTTTGGTATCACTTTTATCTATCTTGGAATATTTTGCACCAAACTATACTTTGGACTGCACGAACTAGCTTTGTATCAAGTAGTTATCAAGCCTATTTTTATGTACGGCATCATGCTTTTTGTTTTTCCTGTTGTCAAGTTCATTTTCCCCGAACTATCAGTGTTGGTCCCAAATCAAGAGTGGAGTGAAATCACCAAGCTCAAAGAGTGGCTCTCCAAATACGCCCTACTCGCTACGCTAACACTCTCTATTGGCATATTTATGATTGGCGGGAGTGGTATAGAATTGCTATTTGGGGAACAGTACAAAGACGCTTTAGTGCCACTTATTATCATACTCTTGGCTCTTTATTTCGCGGTTATGAATGCTTTTTATATCTCTCTTTTGAAGGCAAACGGTAGATTCCTGCACTCTTTGCTTGTGCGTTCATCTTCAGTTGTGTTTTTTTGTTTTATATTTTTTCTATTGCAGAGCATAAAATCAAACTTCATCAATATAACAATAGCCATCGCCGCAAGCTACGCGTGTGTAAACTTGCTTTCTATTTTGATACTAAAAAGCAGGTCTGCTAGCTAACTTTTTGCCTCTTGTTGGAACGCAAAAGCTTGAGAACTAGCAAAGCAATTCCAATATCTATAAGGACATCTGCTGTATTAAATATGGCAAAATTAAACCCGCAATGCCAGTAAACAAAATCAACAACTCCACCATGCACAAATCTATCGGAGAGGTTTGATAGCCCGGAGCCAAATACCAACCCCATCTCTATAGGATATAGCGAGAAATAACCTTCACGATAGAGATAGACAACCATCGCGCCTATCAAAACTATCTGAAAATATTTGAGGTACTCTTTCAAAAAGGCAAGCATACTAAAAGCCACACCATCATTTAACACAAAGGTAATCGATATACATTGACCATCCCATCTAAATCCACCCAAAATAGCTTGCTTGACAAGCTGATCCACAACGATAGACAAGATAAAAGCTATTGCAAAGTATTTACTGACAAGTGTTCGCATCTTAGGCATTGAGAGCTTTTTGCAAAAATTCACTTACTCTATCAAACTCAACAGCAAGCTTCGCCTCATCCCTGCCCTCTAGTAGTATTCTGAGCTTGTTTTCAGTACCAGAGTAGCGAATAAGGTGTCTGATTTTTTGACTTTCGATATTTGAGAGCATTTTGTCCAGTCCGTCTATGCTTTCTAGTGGTTTTTTGACTTTAACACTCAGTGCTTGTTGCATTTGAGGAAACGAGACATAAGGGTTCAGTGCTTGACTGGTTGGTTTCTTGCTTTTGATTATATACGCCAACGCCAAAAGCGCACTTGCCAGCCCATCACCAGTCTTTGCATAATCGCTAAAGACTACATGTCCACTCTGCTCTCCACCAAAGTTCAATCCATTCTCCCTCATAGCTTCGAGCACATATTTATCACCAACATTGCTCCTATATAGTCCTATTTGGTGTCCAGCTAGATACTCTTCCATTGCGCCATTACTCATAACAGTAGCAGCCATTGCAGAGCCTTTTAGTAGGTTCGCTTCCTTGAGATAAACCGCCAAAGAAGCCATCAGTTTGTCCCCGTCAACCACTTCGCCCAGCTCGTCAACTATCACAACACGGTCAGCATCACCATCGAGCGCTATACCAATGTCTGCGCGATATTTTTGTACCTCTGCCGCCAAAGCTTCTGGATGCAATGCGCCACATTTTTCATTGATATTGAAGCCATTTGGCTCATCGCCAATCACGATAATATCAGCGCCCAATTCGCTCAAAATTGCAGGAGCAACCTTGTATGCCGCGCCATTTGCACAATCAACTACAATACGGAGCCCACGAAGCGAAAGCTCTTTTGGAAACGAGTTTTTGATATGCACTATATACCTACCAATAACATCATCGATCCTTTTTGCAGAACCTATCTCTTTTTGTGTCTTTTGGCTCGAAGCTACCGCCTCTCCGTCAAAATATATATTTTCTATCTCTTTTTCTATGGATTCATTTAGCTTTCCGCCCATCGCGTCAAAGAATTTGATGCCATTGTCATAGTATGGATTGTGGCTGGCACTTATCATAATTCCCGCATCGCAACGCATATCTTCTGTCAGAAATGCTACCGCAGGAGTTGGCATAGGTCCTATCTGAACACAATCATATCCAACAGCGGTAAGCCCAGCTACGATTGCATTTTCAACCATATATCCACTTCGTCTAGTATCTTTGCCTATTAGTATTTTGTTTGTAACTGAAGTTTTACGAAAATACACACCTGCACTCATAGCCAATTTCAACACCAAATCAACATTCAGCTCCTTGCCAGCCTTGCCTCTCACGCCATCAGTTCCAAAAAGTTTTGCCATTTAATACCTCTAATTTATATCTCAATAATCGTGTGCGGATTCTACTCAAAGTTTATTTAGAGCCACATACTACAAATTAAAGAAGTCGCCCTTTGTGCTAAAGCTTCATTTAATCACTTTTTGGATAAAATCCGCCACTTTTTTAACAAAAATACCAACCAAATAAAAGGATACACATTATGGCAAACCATAAGTCAGCCGAAAAAAGAATCAGACAAACTGAGAAAAAAACAGAGAGAAATAGGTTTTACAGAACAAGACTAAAAAACATAGTAAAAGATGTTAGAAGTGCTGTAGAAAAAAATGACGGTACAACTGCAGCAGAAGCACTAAAAGTAGCAAACCAAGAACTTCACAAATTTGTGTCAAAAGGTTTCTTGAAAAAAGCTACTGCTTCTAGAAAAGTAAGCAGACTAGCAAAACTGGTAAACAAAGATTAATAATTTCCCTCAACAGCCTCCACTATTATAGGGGGCTTCATCCAATACCAAAAACGGAAAAGCCCCAATGTTGCAAGACAAACTACAACCATTTATAGCTAGATACGAAGAACTAAACGACCTACTTTCACATCCTGATATCCTAAGCGACATCAAACGAATGACACTATTATCAAAAGAACAATCAGGTTTGTCGGATATAGTTGACAGAGCCAAAGAATATATAAAACTCCAAGCCACACTAGCTGAAAATAAAGCTCTTACGGATGATCCGGAACTGGGCGAACTAGCCAAAATGGAGATAAAAGAGATAGAAGAGAGGCTTCCCGCTATAGAGGAAGAGGTAAAACTCCTACTAATCCCAAAAGATCCAAATGATGAGCGAAATACTTACCTAGAAGTAAGAGCGGGTACTGGCGGTGACGAAGCCGCACTGTTTGCTGGCGACATCTGCAAAGCCTATATCAGATACGCTGACCTCAGAGGCTGGAAGGTAGAGATAGTATCTTCTTCTGAAAGCGATATGGGTGGATACAAGGACATAACAATTCTAGTCAAAGGCGACAAAGTATTCTCTCGTCTCAAATACGAGGGTGGAGTCCACCGCGTGCAAAGAGTTCCTGAGACTGAGACGCAAGGTAGACTTCACACTTCAGCTATCACCGTAGCCGTCATACCAGAAGTAGACGATATTGAGGTAGAGCTAAAAGAGTGTGACCTCAAAATAGATGTTTATCGCTCAGGTGGAAATGGTGGGCAATCTGTAAATACTACCGACTCGGCAGTCAGGGTGACGCACATTCCTACAGGCCTAGCGGTTGCTATACAAGATGAAAAATCTCAACACAAAAATAAAGACAAAGCAATCAAAATCCTCAAATCCAGACTCTATGAAATGCAGCTCGAAGAGCAACAAGCCAAAACTGGGGCTGATAGAAAGAGTCAAGTGGGCTCAGGGGACAGAAGTGAACGAATCAGAACATACAACTATCCACAAAATAGAATCACGGACCACCGTATCGGACTCACTCTATATAGGCTAGATTATATCATGCAAGGTGGCTTGTTCGATGAAATCATAGACCCATGTATAATGTTTTTTCAAGCTGAAAAACTCAAAGAGGCAGAACAGTAAAAAGCAAAGGACGCAAATGATAATCATTCCAGCGAGATTGGCTTCAACGCGCTTTCCAAACAAAATAATCGCCGATATAAACGGCTTGCCGATGGTGATTCGTACAGCCAAAAGAGTCTCCAGCATAGACGAAACAATAGTCGCTTGTGATGACGAAAGTGTAATGGAGCTATGCGCCAAACACAATATCAAATCTGTCTTGACAGCAAAAACTCATCAAAGCGGCACAGACAGAATAAATGAAGCGGTCAAATTGTTAGGTGCAAAAGCCGATGAAATAGTCATAAATGTACAAGCAGACGAGCCATATATCGAACCAGAATTGGTGCAAACTCTTTTCGAAACAGTAAAATCTTGTGCTGACGGCTGGAAGATGGCTTCCCTTTGCAAAAAAATATCCATAGATGCTGCAAAAGATTCAAATCTAGTCAAGGTAATTTTGGATAAAAATCAAAATGCAATATATTTCTCCAGAAATCCTATACCATACGACAGAGATGGTGGTTTTGATGGTTATCTTGGTCATCTTGGGCTGTATGGCTTTACCGCTTCAACCCTCGATGCTTTTTGCGCATTGCCATACTCACCACTCGAACATACGGAAAAACTTGAACAACTAAGAGCTATCGAATCGAGAAAAAATATCAAAATGGCCACAGTTGAGACGAAGAGCTTTGGAATAGATACGGTTGAGGACTTGAAAAAAGCTTTGGAGATGTTTGAATGAATAAATTTGACTTGACGCAAAAATGCCAAAAAATCAAGGCATTTATCTTCGATATCGACGGTGTACTATCGGATGGCAAAGTAATCTACGACAATGCTCTCACTGAGACAAAAAACTTCAACATCAAAGACGGATGGGCGGTCGTGCTGCTCAAAAAATACGGCTTCACAACGGGAATCATAACTGGCAGAAACTCAGCAATCGTCACGCACAGAGCAAAAGAGTTAAAGGTTGATTATCTAGTACAAGGCAAACTTGAAAAGCTGGCTTATTATGATGAATTCAAGGCGCAATTTGGACTATCTGACGAAGAGGTGGCGTATATCGGGGATGACTTGATAGACCTGCCTATTTTGATCCGATGTGGCTTATCCGGAGCACCTGCCGATGCGGTTAGTGAAGTCAGAGACAGGGTTGATTTTATCAGCTTTCACAATGGCGGCAATGGCGCGGTTAGAGAGTTTATCGAGCTGGTACTAAAGGCTCAAGACAAATGGCAAGGAATAGTCGAGCACTACACGGCTCAATAGTGTGTGAGAAGTTTAATTCTGTAGATTTTATGCAAAAAAATAGGCTAACCTAGAGCTACTTATGCAACTCTTGAGCTAGCCTTGAAGAAGTTATGTTAGTTATAGTTGCTCAGGCATATAGAGGATTCTACCGCAATTTGCACAAGTAGTAATCTCTTCACTTTTGATAGCTTTTCTATATGTTTCTTCAGTAACTAGAGTGTGGCAGCCCATACAAGCTTTGTTCATTACTGGTACAACAGTTGAAGTTCCAGCCCATCTTTTGATTTTTTGGTAGAAAAGATTTACTTTTGGGTTAATCTCTCTTTGGATTTTCTCTTTTTTAGTATAAACATCTGTTTTGCATTTTTCAAGCTCATCAAGCTCTTCTTTTAGCTCACCTTGAGCTTTTGCAATATCTCCATTTATAGAGCCAAGTTCACTTTCTAGTGATACGATTTTATCTTTTTTGGAAGCTTCGTGCTTATCTAGTCTCTCTATCTCTTCATTGGTAGCAGTGATTTGTTCTCTAGCTATCTCTTCCTCTATTTGAAGCGATTTGACTTCTCTCTCGCTTTTGACATTTGTTGATTTCTTAGCAATGTCATTTAGCTTCGCAGAGAGCTCTTTTAGCATAGTGTCTGCTTTGTTTTTTCTGTAGCCTATCTCTTTTATATCGTTTTGCAACTCTTCAGTCTCAGCTGAAATTTTTGCAGCTTTGTCGGCAAGTTTGTTTAAACCGTCTTTTAGTTTTTCTTCTTTTGGACCAAAAGATTCTATCTCTTTGTCAACCTCAGATAGTTCGATAACTTTTTTTAGATGTTCATTCATTGTCTGCTTTTTCCCTTAACACTGTTCAAATGGATTTTTAGAATTCGCTATTATAACCTCTATTGGCAAAATATTCAGAATTTCAGCCAGCGACACCCCAAAACAAAGCTCTGAAGCGTAGTGTGAAATATCGACAATACCAATACCTCTCTCTTTTGCCTCAAATGCTGTGTGATACTTCACATCACCTGTCAAATAAACATCAACATCACTCGAAAATATAAACTCACTACCACTTCCAGTAGTGATTCCGATTTTCTTGACCATATTATTTCTAGGAATCACACAATTTGCAATCGGCAGCGCGATTCTATGCTTGACTCTTTTCAACAATTCATCAAAACTCATATCAACATCTACTTTGCAAACAAATCCATCACTCGTAAAATCAGCAAAACCCAAAACAGTCCTAGTGAAATAGCTATTCAAAACAGCTTTGTCATAATTTGTGTGCATTGCTATGATTGAAATATTTTTTTGGATTGCTTTTTTGATAATCGCACCAACACCTGTAGAATAGTCTATTTTTTTGAAAGATGAAAAGATAAAAGGGTGATGAGTGATTATCAGTGAATTCTCTTTTGCATCATCCAAAACCTGCATTGACAGATCCAAAGAGAGAACGACACTCTCCACGCCAGTGTCTTCAGAACCCAACAAAATTCCGCAATTATCCCAGCTCTCGGAGAGCTCAAAAGGAGCTTTTTCATTTAAAAAGTCGTAAATTTCTTTTAGTTTCATCAGTTCAGATGCCTTCTTTTTATATTTTTAGTACAGCTTCGGCGCATGCCAAACTTTGATAATTTTAACACAAAATCTCAGTACTTATAACTCAAACCAAAAATATGGTTACATTTTAGTCATTATTTTTTAATAATATAAGAATACAATTAGAAAAGCATTCATATATACGATTATTTTCATAGGTTTATATGTTAACTGTTTATTTTTTGGGCACATTTCAAAAGACAATCAATGCAAGGAGGGGCAAAATGCTCAACGCATCTTCAATAAAAACAAAAATTCGGATTCTCGTCATAGCTTCGTTAATCTCTACACTGCTGACTCTGATAATCGGTATGATTAGCAACTCCAAGGTCAACATAAATAGTCCGCTATACCAAAATATCATTGCCTCAAAAGATTTGGTCGCAGATATTTTACCGCCACCTGAATACATATTGGAGACAAGACTTGTGACATATGAACTCCTAGATAATCCAAGTGAAGAAAACAAAAAGGCATTGGTATCTGATATTGCTAGGTTGAAAAATGATTACAATGATAGGCAAAAATATTGGAAAGAAAATGCCACCGATTCAAAAATAAAAGAGTTGATTCTAGAAAAATCCAGAGTGCCAGCTATGGCATACTTCGATACTTTGGAAAAAGAGTTTTTGCCGGCAATTGAGAGTGGAAACATAGACAAGGCAAAACAACTGTGTCAAACAACTTTAAAAACCCAATACGACGAGCACAGAAAGGCCATTGATGAGCTAGTCGTACTTGCAAACAAAGCTGGGGCAGACATGGAGGCTTCGGCTAATAGCAGTCTTAGCGGTGCAAAGATTACCATTCTGGTCATATTTACACTCTCTATTGCTGTCTTGATTTTACTATCCAATAGTATTTCAAAGAGCATAGTAGATGCGCTGTCACATATGAAACAAACACTCCAAGCCATAGCTACTACAAAAGATTTTAGCAAATCGGTAGACACTTCCAGAAATGATGAAGTTGGCGATGCGATGAAAAGTCTCAACACGCTAATCACAGCTGTAGCTGATGCACTTCAATCGAGCAAAAAGGCGTCATCTGAAAACACATCTATATCAAACGAATTAAGCTCAACAGCCGATGCAATGAGCATAAGGTCTGAAAAAGAATCAACAAATGTAAAACAGACAATGGAGAGTACAAAAGATGTCATCTCGGCACTTAGTGTTATTTTTGGCTCAATACAAACAAGCAAAACAGATATATCTGAAACTTGCACCAATCTAGCAAAAGCACAAAAATCACTCGATGTTATGACAAAAGAGCTCCATCTAACAGCCGATGCGGAGCACGAAATAAACGAGAGACTAAATGAGCTCGCAAGAGAAGCAGAGCAAGTCAAAAATGTACTTACAGTTATTGGTGATATTGCAGATCAAACCAACCTACTAGCTCTAAATGCTGCCATAGAAGCTGCTCGTGCTGGAGAGCACGGAAG
>CAZNYV010000086.1:0-9215 GCA_964577355.1 uncultured Campylobacteraceae bacterium | reverse complement strand
TAATAGCTATATACTAAACGGTACTTGGGCTGGAAGAAAATTGCGTACATCACAAATGAGTAATCTTGCTAGTACATCTGGCACAACTCCTGTGACTACACTTCCTGTCTCAAGTCCTGAGTTTAGTATGACCATAGACAAGACAACTGGATCGTCTAGTCTTTCATTTTCTAAGGCTGCTGCGTCTTTTTCTATAAACAGTGCAGTTGGTGGGGGTGATTCAGCCTATATCTCTGAGGATATGTGGGGCGTGCAGAATTTTACGCAAGCAGGTGTTACTTCAACGAGCAATGCTAGACTTTTTGCAACTCCTGATAAGTTCAACTCTACGACGGGTGCGCAAGAGTTTAGCAATGACTATAGCTCTTGGGGTTTTTGGAGTGCCGAGACTGTAGAAAGTGGTGTGAGCTATACTTGGATAGGCAAGTTTGTAGCAGGTGCGATAACACCAACTAGTACACTTGATACGCTTGCTACTAATCATAAACTTTATTCTTATAGCGGATACACAAGTGGTAGCGCGATGTATGGCCCTGTTATGGAGGATATTCTGTTTGATTCTTACAATCAAACTACACTAGATATTGCCTTTGGCTCAGCTGCACCAGTGAGCGGAAGTATGCTGTTTAGGACAGGAGGCAATGGTAGTTATAAATACTGGAATATGTCACTATCTTCACCAGTATATACCAATGCAAAATTTTCAGCATCATTGAGTGGTTATGAAGGCGCAGTTGTTAGTCCTAATGCTACAAATGGTGTATCTGTGGGTGGCTCTCTTGCTGGTTTTTACTTTGGGCCAAATGTGGAATCTGTTGGCGGGCAGTTCAATGTTGCTGGCAGAGGCGCGGCTTCTGGTGGTGTATTCAAGGCGGATAAGACAGCAGAAAGTGTACTACTTCCTTTCTCCACCACGCTAACCCCAGCAACAACACCTTTTTCTGGAGCTTTGAGTGGCAATGAAACAGTTGGAGTAATCTCTGGTACCGCCAAACAGAATACTTTGGTTTCAATATATGGTTACAATGGTACTTATAGCCCGTTGATTAGCACAGCCACTGTTGATGCCAATGGTAATTATAGTCACAATTTAACACTAAATGAAATTGGTTTCTTAAATGCACAGCAGTTGGTGTATCCAAGAAGCAATCCTTATAGTGATTTGAATACAAAAACAATGTGGCTTTTCTCTACTCAAGATTCGTCGGGGGCTGTGAACTACGATTATCGTGACAGTTCTGTAGATTTGGGTGCGTTACTTGGACTGGGTACGGCTACTAATTCGCAAGCCACTACATTTACAAATGCCACAAAAGTATATCAATACTCAGGGCATATATATGGCGCCATAAAATATGGTGCTTTCAATAATATTACCCCGATTCTCCAAGACGCGTCCAACTCAGTATTGCTAAATGTCAACTTCGGCTCTAGTGCACCTATTGCGAGCACTATTAACTTTCGAACAGTTTATGACACAACCTACGCAAACTGGAATTTAACAAATCTTAGTGGCTCCGTAATATCTTTGACTAATAGCTCAAGCAATATCGTTGCTAACTTCAATGGCTTATGGTATCTGGACACATCGCCATCATCTACAAATAGTGCCACTGCAAGTATGTATGCAAATGTTATAGGTACAAATGCAGAAAAAGCTGGTGGTGTCATACAGGTCACTGGAGACGGCATTAGTGCCTCTGGAGGTATGTTTGTAGGAAGTAGAAACTATTCAGCAGAAATTGCTACAGCATGGTCAAATCGTGATTTTACTGCAATCAATGCTGCCTTTAATAGTGCCAGTACGGCAGTAAGGTCATTGGCTCTAAACTACATGACCGATGTCATAGCTGCAGCGCAAAGCAGTGGTGATATTACCACGCTAGATATGATTTCAAAATTGATTGTAGACCTAGGGGCTGGAAATTATAGTCATGATGTAATTGCAAATGCAGTTCAAGCTCAGATGTCAATTATCACTGATGTTGCTACTTCCAAAAACAATGTAGCCCTAATGGCACAGGGGCTACTTAACTCGTCAGATACCATTAAAACTGCTGCCATAGCAAAACTTGCAGCAACGGATGCCACTGGAGAGACTACATACTCTATCATCTCGGCGGGTGACACAGATTTTGCAAATAATGCTCTCAAAGTAACATACAATGGGATTACAAAGTATTTTAAAACATCATCAAATTCGACCACCTATAGCGGCGGAACAAATGTCACTTTTAGCAATATGAGTGATTTGGTGACGCAACTGAATACTTTTGTTGGTAATACAAATAATGTTAAATTTTATTTTGATTCCTTGACAAATAAGATTTCTTATGGGGCAAATACAAATACTGTTAGCCTGACGGTAAATAAAGTAAATGCGTCTGGTTTTTTAGGGTTTAGCAGCACTGATACTGCACAAGCTTCTATCGCAACTACTACCGTTGCTACTGCAGGTACAATGAACTATGCTAGAAGCAGCTATGCATTGGCAAAAATACACAGACTTATTAGTGGTGTAAGCACAGAGAGAATTCTGGCGATCGGTGGAATAGAGGATGCTGGTTATGTTAGTGGTGCTGGCGGCACTAGAAATTGGGTTAGTAATGTTCTAGAAGAATACAATCCTACAACACAGACATGGAGTGTTTTAACTGCTACAAATCCAGCAGACTTTGCCGCAAGGTCTTCTCTAGCAGCCACAACACTTAGTGACGGAAATGTTTTGGTTGTAGGTGGGGCGGCTACTGGTTGGGGTGCACTAAATGATGCAAAAATATTTGATATTGCGTCAAACACTTGGATTACAAAAACAGCATTCGCAGGCTACACCTCCATAGGTGGTCATGCGTTGGTTGGTATGGATAATGACACAGCTGTACTGATTGGTGGTAATTATTCAGCCTATCAAACAAAAGCTTGGTTATTTAATGCCAATGGCACAACAACAACAAGTCGCTATGGTAGTTGTACAGAAATAGCACCTATGAGTGCTCAAAGAAGTGAGCTAGCCGCTGTCAGAATAGGTACAAACAAGATTCTTGCTATGGGCGGACTCTCTACCACTTGGACGGCATCTGTCAATACAACAGAGATTCTAGATTTGACACAAACTACCGGTGCTTATCAGGGTGCATGGACATCCGCTGCGAGCATGCTTTTGCCGAGAGCCGGATTTTCTGCAACACTACTAGATAGTAATACCGTCCTAGCCATGGGTGGTTTCAGTACGGAAAATGTCGCCTTAAGCTCTGTTGAGCAATATGATATCGCAAATGACAATTGGAAATTCAAAGTTCCACTGCCTTTCACTTTTGCAAGAGGCGCAGCTATAGCACTTGATAGCGGAAGTGTACTCATCGCAAGCGGTAAGCAAAATCCATCAAGCGGTTTCGACACATCCAATGATTCGGCAAATTCTTATCTATACAATCCAAATGCCACACTAAATACTGCCACAACGGCATTTGACAGCCCGTTATTTGGCAATGCTTTAAAAGTAACAATAGGAGCAACCACAAAATATTTCAAATACTCAGGCAATGGTACAGACTATGGAACGGCTGGTACAAGTGATGATGTGACATTTAACTCCATAAGCGAGCTTGTTGTGGCTCTAAATAGCTTTGGTGGGAGCAATGTCAAGTTCTACTTAGACCCGACGACCAACCAAATCAGCTATGGCTTATTAAATAACACATCGACCCTAACAGTCTCAAAAGTCAACCCTACAGATTTCTTGGGCTTTAGCAATAGTACTCCTACGGTGCAAACTGGCTCTATAGGACTAGGTAATGTAAGAGCTTTGCAAGCGATGACAAAACTAAATGATGGCAGAGTTTTTGCCTATGGTGGGGGTGATGGCACAACCCAGTTCAATACTGCTGAGATATACAACCCTACAACTGGCGCTTGGACTGCGGTAGCTTCAAATGACAAATTGGCAAGTGGGCCAGGCGTGGAAGCTCTGGCAGCTGTCACACTAAGTGACGGTAAAGTGCTTGTAGCTGGCGGTGGATATGCTGCTGGTACTGCACAATCGACGACGACTTATATTTATGACCCAGTGGGAAACAGATGGGCTACGGCAGGAAATCTTAGTATGGGGAGGCAGTATCTATCGATGGCAAAAACAACGGTTGGCAATGTTGATACTGTCTATGCATTTGGTGGTGGATATGCTCCTAACAATGCTGTGCCATATTATACAAACAATACAATAGATATGTATTTCAATGGTGCGTGGACAGATAGCGGCTTTACTATGCCGTATGCCTCTATAGCACAATCTACTGTCACGCTTAGTGGAAGTTTTGCCAATAAGATACTTTTATTTGGTGGTGCCTCTACTATACTCAATGGTCTAAGCTATACATATTTATTCAACCCTACAGCTACAAATACTGTTGGCGATTTGATATGGACTCCAAAAGCAAATATGCTCACACCTACTTCCTCGGCTGGAAGCGTACTATTGAATGACGGAAATGTACTAGCTATTGGTGGAACAAAAGATAGCTATACTTATCAAAATATAGTCCAAATGTACAACCCTACAACAGATACATGGAGCTACAAAACTCCTTTGCCATTTATATTTACACACGGTGCAGCAGTTACGCTTGACGATGGAAGTGTGCTTTTGGCTGGTGGATATAACGGAGCTTGGACATCAAACTCATATATCTACACCCCATCAGCTGATCCGATAACATCGGCAGGAGTGATGAATGTCGAACGCTTCAGCCCTAGCATGGTCAAGCTAAACGACGGTAGGGTAATGGTCGTAAACGGTCTTGCAAATGCTGGCTATTATCCTCTGGATGTGGAGATTTACGACCCGACGACAGCGTCTTGGTCTCGCATCAGCACCTTTGCAAACGGCTCCGCAGCCATCCACCCTAGGTATACCGCAAGTGCCATTACTATGAATGATGGTACAGTACTAGTAGCTGGTGGCTGGGACCCTTGGCAGGCGACTCAGCATGTACAAATATACAACCCAACCACAAACAGTTGGACTGACAAAAATTATATGCCTGGCGTATCTCAAAATATGGCAATGGCAAAAACTAGTGACGGCACTATATACGCCATAGGCGGCGGAAACTACACACCAGGACATGGAGTTGGCTATACAAGCGGCGTGCAGCAGTACGATGCAGTAGCAGACTCGTGGACGACTTTGGCAACAGCTGCTTGGTATAACACATCTGGTGGCACTGGCACTTTGAGGGGCTTTGAAAATGCCTCGGCGGTGACACTAGCGGGAACATTCCTAGACAAAATACTTGTAATGGGTGGCGCAACGGCGACAAATACAATCACAAACCGCACCGATATGTATGACCCGACGACAAATAGTTGGTATCAAAAGGCAAATATGCTATCTCCTAGATCCCAGCTTTCAGCTGTCTTGTTATCAAGCGGAAATGTATTGGCAATGGGCGGCGGTACCGGCTCGGGAGCTACAAATACGGTAGAGCAGTACAATCCGCTAACCGATACATGGAGCTACAAAGTATCGCTTCCATTTACCTTTGAGGCAGGTGCGGCCGTTGTGCTAGATAGTGGAAGTGTGCTAATAGCAGGAGGGGTACAAGCTGGTCTAACAACTGCCAATAGCTGGCTGTACAATCCAGCCCAAGCTTTAACAAACGAGACCATACCTACAAACAATGCCCTAAAAGTAACATATGGCGGAATTACAAAATACTTTAAAAGTTATTTAAACACAACAGACTACGGCACAGCAGGTTCAAATGATGAGGCAGCATTTACTAACAGGACTGATTTGGTATCAAAATTGAACGCTTTTGTTTCCTCTGGTGCTAATTTTTATTTAGACCCGACGACCAACCAAATCGGCTATGGTTATGCTGGTAATGCAACTTTAATTATTGACAAAGCTGTTGCGGGAACAGAATTTTTGGGCTTTGCTGATACTGGTGTAACCAACTATACGGTAGCAACCACTGGTCCGATGACAACTACAAAACATCGAGCAGCGATGACATTACTGAGTGACGGTAGAGTGTTTTCTTATAGTGGGCAAAATGGTATCAACGATGCTACATATCACGGACTGATAAGCACAACTGATATTTATAACCCAACGACAGGTACTTGGGATGCAACTATAAATACCAATGCTCCGAATCTAGGTGAAGGTGCCAAAGCTATTAATCTTGGAAGTGGTGTATCTGTCGTCAAGCAAGACGGAACAACGCAAGTCTTGAGCGGCAATACAGTATTGGTTGCTGGTGGCTGGAGTACCGCGCCGCACTTTGAAACATGGTATTGGAATGAGAATGCTGGTTGGATAAGAGGCAAAGATATGTGGGGTAGTAGTGCGAGTCCATACGATGATATTGCTGATGAGGTAGTCCTCAAATCGGGCAATAAAATATACGCAGTTGCTAAAAATCAATATGTTCAAGTGTTTGATATTGCTACGGGTACATGGAGTCAGTTTGGTTCGCAAGGACAGGCTCCTTGGCTGAGTGGGCATACTGGTGTCACTCTGAGCTTGGCATCTGGAGCAAGCTTGGCTGATAAGATGTTTATTTTTGGAAGTGAAAATTCGGTTTACACATATTTATTTGATCCTTACACAAATACAGCTAGTGGTGGCACATGGACTCAAAAGGCAAATATGCTATCTCCTAGTTGGTTTGGTAGCTCCGTGCTATTGGGCAATGGAAATGTTTTGGCGTTTGGTGGCTCAAGCGGAACCGGCAATACAACAGTCTATAAAACAGTTCAAGAGTACACACCTAGCACGGATACATGGAAATACAAAGTACCATTGCCGTTTACATTTGAATACGGCTCCGCAGTTACGCTTGGTGATGGGGCAAGCGTATTGATAGCCGGTGGACAACAAAATGGAGCGTATACAACCAACTCCTATATTTATAACTCAACCCAAACACTAACATCCACCATCAATACTATCCTAGCTGCGGATTATAATGCTGGAGTCAATGATGGATTTTTCATAGGTTCGACTAGCAATATGGGTTCAATAGCTAAAGGAGCTATAGTCAAAATGCTTTTCAATGCCGACTTGTCTACGGTGAGCACGACTCTTGGTGAGTTAAGCGGTGCAAGTAGTGATGGCACTACTCTTAGCTTCTCTCAAAATGGAGCTCTCGCATCTGGTGTTACAACTTATGTTAGCAACTCTGGCGAAGATAACAAAATCATTTGGGGTCAAGCATCAATAAACAACGGTGGTGTTGCAAATGCGGTTATCGGCTTTGCTTCTTTGCCTGATAAAGTTGATTCAGCGACAAATGCTCTATCCAATGTAGATGATTTCAGCTCATGGGGATACTGGGAAGCCCAATCCACTGATGGCACAAAATACTACTCAGGCTACTGGGTCAGTGGTCAGCCGACACCTACAGGATATATAGACCAGATGATAGCACAAAAGCAAACATACAACTACTCTGGTCATGTGCTAGGCGATACGCTCAATGCAAGTGGTGTCAAGGATGCAATTGTGCTAGATGCTAGCAACAAAATCAATCTGACAGTAAATTTTGGTACTTCAAATCCAGTCAATGTGACGGCTCTTAGCTTCCAAACTTCGCAAGGGTGGAGTTATAATCAAAGCGCGAACCTGATAAATAGCAGTACAACTTTGGTTGCTGGCACAAATACATTAGATACAACTGTCAGAAATAGTGTTGCTGGAAGTGATGCGTTGAGTTTGCAAGGCAAATTTTATGGTCCTGCCGCTAACTCAATAGGTGGTGTAATGAATGGAACCTTGACTGGTTCAAGCGTGGTCAATAGTGCAGCTGTCAGTTCAGCAAGAGCAGTTCAAGGAGTCTTCAAAGCTAGGAGATAGTTTTAGCCACGATTCCCACGCTGGTGGGATTCAAGCTTCCTTTTTAAATTTCTTAAACCCAACTAGGCTAAAATGGGGCTTATTTATAGTTTAAGCCCCGAGGATAGCAATGTTTTTTAACCTTTTGAGTGACCGAGAAGCGATTATGGCTGAGATGGCAGTGCAAGTGCCATTTTGTGTTCATACTGATATAAAAAATGCACTTTTTGTGACTCACCATCCGAGCGAAATGAAAGAGCAGGCAGCAAAGCATGGCATAGAGCCAAAAATCTCACATGAGATAACAGAAGATAATTTTTTTGACCTGATAGTGCTTGACGAGTTCATAAATGATGAGTTGGTAGAAAAAGCTGTAACAGCCCTAAACAAAAATGGTATAGTGATAGCTAGAACGATGGACAGTAGAGCCAAGGATGACCTCTCTAAGTTCGGAAATCACTTTAGAATCGTCATGCCATATCATCATCTCAATCTGATTTTTGCATCAAACTTCTACCATCCGACAGCTGACATAATCTTGCAAAAATCCGACCTATTGGATGAGACATATTATTACAATAGCGAGATGCACTTGGCGGAGTTTGCCCTGCCTTCAAAAATGAGGAAATACCTCAAAAATCAACTAAAAAACTAAAAGTTGGAGTCTGAAATGGAATTTGTATCTATCATCATGGGTAGCAAGAGCGATTACGAGGTCATGGAAGAGTGTGCAAAAACACTAGAAAAATTTGGTGTTAAATACGAAATACTGGTCTCAAGTGCACATAGAAGCCCCGATAGGACACACGAATATGTCAAAAATGCAGAAGCAAAAGGCTCAAAGCTGTTTATTTGTGCGGCTGGTATGGCAGCACATTTGGCTGGAGTTGTAGCTAGCTTGACCACCAAGCCAGTCATTGGTGTGCCTATGAAGGGTGGAATGCTTGATGGACTTGACGCGCTTCTATCTACAGTGCAAATGCCAGGTGGTATGCCAGTTGCTACGGTTGCTGTTGGCAAAGCTGGAGCGGTAAATGCTGCGATGCTGGCTATCCAGATACTCGCAATAAACAATTCCGAGTTGGCAAGCAAATTGCTTGAAGATAAGAAAAGCAAAGCGTTTAATGTGGAAAAAGATTCACACAAGATAGAAAAGTTCTTGAAATAACAAAATAAATGGAGTCAGATATGGCAAGCCTTATGAGACTTGAAGATTTCGCGCAGATGTCAGGCAAAGATGAGCACGAGATACTGGAGCTTTGTTCGCAAGGAAAGCTGAAGTTTGTCGAAAACGACGAAGGTATGTTTATTGATATGGCTGAGGGCACCAAGGTCGCCATAGCAAACAGCATAGAGATACTTGACCCAGATAGCT
>CAZNYV010000085.1:0-9589 GCA_964577355.1 uncultured Campylobacteraceae bacterium | reverse complement strand
AGGTTACAAAAACTATATCACTATAGCTGACAGTGATGTCATCAAATACAGTAGGCTATTTGGTGTAACAGTATGGGAAATAGCTGACAACGAGAGAAATACTGACAACGAGCTAAAAGAGGCTATTGTCAGCGGTGCGGACGAAAAGACGATAAGACTTTTGAGCTTCAAACGCTCTTTGCAGAGTGACTGCAAATTGTATGTAAAAGAGGTTTTGGAACCATCATTTGAAACGATAAAATCATGTCTTGATATGAGGCTGGCATGATTAAGATTTTTGTAGTTGACGACAGCGCAGTAGTTCGAACAGCTATAAGCAGTCTGATTGCGAAAGAACGAGATATGGAGCTGCTAGGTACAGCCCAAGACCCAATATTTGCGATAGATAGATTCAAAAAAAGTGGTTGGCCAGATGTGCTCATACTTGACATAGAAATGCCCCGCATGGACGGTCTTACTTTTCTAAGAAACATAATGTCTACACACCCGATACCAGTTATTATATGTAGCTCTATAGCTCAGAAAGGTTCAAAAACAGCATTGGAAGCCCTAAGCATTGGAGCAGTAGAGGTGCTGGGGAAGCCGGAGTTTCAGGTAAAAAACTTCTTCGAAGAGGTGCATGAAAAATTCGTATATGCTATCAGGGCTGCCTCAAAAGCAAAAGTCAGAACACTTAGTAACAATACTGCTCAATTTATGTCAAAGTTAGAGGATAAGCAAAGCGCAGATGCTATGCTTCCTAGCATAAACAAAGCAACAACAGCCTTGTCTGACAGATATTTTGCTATAGGCAGTAGCACTGGTGGAGTCCAAACACTAGAGGCAATTATCACGAGACTACCAAAAAATATTCTACCAATACTGATTGCACAGCATATGCCAGCGGGTTTTACAACCTCTTTTGCCGAAAGACTAGATAAACTGTCTGTAGTAAGCGTAAAAGAAGCTGCAAATGGCGACAAACTGCAAAGAGGGTGTGTGTATATTGCACCTGGGGAGTTGCATATGATGCTAAAACGAACAGCGTCTGGGTTGATATTGGAGGTAAAAGATGGCCCTAGAGTTAGCCGTCACAAACCAAGCGTTGATGTACTCTTTCGTTCATGCGCCAACGAAGCTCCAAAAAGCTGCACAGCATTTATTCTAACTGGCATGGGAGATGATGGAGCTAGAGGAATGAAAGAGCTATTCGACAAAGGGGCTGCAACTTATGCCCAAGAAGAGAAGAGTTGCATTGTATATGGCATGCCAAAAGAGGCAGTAGCGCTTGGCGGAGTCAAAGATAGCTTGACTCCAGCACAAATTGTTAGCATCATAAAGGATGCAAAATGATAATTTTATCAGGCAAAACAAAGGTGGGTATTCGTAAATTCTTACGGAATTTGACTTATACGCAAAAATTTCAGATTTCTGCTTTTTTTATGTTTTCTGCTTTTTTGTTATCTATGGTCTATTTTTATTTTTTATCCTTGCATTCAACCATACTAACGATAGAGTTTATATTGGAATTTCTACTATTTGCATCAATGCTTTTTATGATGTTTGGTTTTTTATCATTTCTTTTATTCAAGCAGGCAACAATAGAGTTAGGCGCAGAGCCATCGGAGATAAGAGATGTCATCACAAGATACCTCAAGGGTCATGCTTTAATCAACGATAAAAAATATTTTCAAAACTCAACAGGTTTGTTCAAAAATCTTTTGGAGGCTGCTGAGTTTGTAAACCAAACAAAATTTAACCTCAAACAAGAGATAGAAAAACAGAGTAATATAATTAACAACCAAAACAAACAGATAATACTTCAAAGCAGAACAGCAATAATGGGCGAAATGATAGGAAACATTGCCCATCAATGGCGACAACCACTCAATACTATCGGACTTTATTTGACAGACGCAAAACTCAATATAATGAATGATGGAAATTTAACAGCTGACAATAGCGACATGCTTGTAAACGACATTCAAGAGCAAATTATATATCTATCAAAAACTATTGATGATTTTCTAAATTTTTTCAAACCAAACAAGGAAAAGATTGATTTTGATCTATCTGAAACCGTTTATCAGTCAGTTTTATTGGTTAAAAAGTCGCTCAACAGCAGCGGTATAACGATAAAACTAGCTTGTTGTGATTCTGAAGACCTGACCACCTATTCTCATTATACAATCACGGGATACCCAAATGAATTAGGACAAGTTTTGTTAAACCTAATATCAAATGCAAAAGATGCGTTGCTAGAAAAAAAGGTGGAAAATCCATTAATAAAAGTATGCTGGGGATTGAATCCTGATGAACAACTACAAATAAGAGTAAAAGACAATGCTGGCGGCATACCTGCTGATATTATGCCAAAAATATTTGACCCATATTTTTCAACAAAATCACAGAAAAAAGGGTCAGGTATAGGACTGTATATGTCAAAAACAATTATCGAAGAGCATCACAAAGGGACCATAAGTGCTAACAACGACGAATTCGGAGCTATTTTCACTATTATTTTACCATATGACACAGGAGACAAAAAATGACAATTCTAACATTGAAACCATATGTAAAGGAGCTAAATCTTCTAATTGTAGAAGATGATGATGACACAAGAAAAACTCTTCAAATAATCTTTTCAAGGCTATTTAAGACGGTTAACACAGCTTGTAATGGGGAGGAAGGGTTTGCAATGTTTTTAAAAGATGAACACTTCTACGACATGATTTTTACAGATGTTACTATGCCTATTATGAATGGTATTCAGATGATTGAGAAAATCAGGCACCACAACAAAGCTGTCCCAATAGTGGTTTTATCTGCACATAATGACTCTCAAAACTTGATAGAGATAATAAATGCTGGTGCTGACACCTTTCTATCAAAACCATTTACTCCAGACCAAAAACTAAATACACTATACAGATTGGCAATTAGAACCACTGATTCGAAACTGTTAGCTGGATATATAGACCAAATAGAACAACAAAATATAGCACTAGCCAAAAATGAAGAGTCTTTAAAAAAAGTTCACAGGGCACTTGAGATGAAAATTTGGGAGCTCAACAACAAGTTGACCTTACATGAAAAACAAGACAAATCAAGCTCAAATGAAACTACCACTCCGATAGAAGCCGTAAAAATTGCAAAATCAGCTGACCATTCAGATTACTACCATCAACTGGTGCAAGAAGACATACATGAGCTAATTGACTTGGTAGATGAAATTGAAAACTATGTACTACTAACATTTCAAGGTGCAGCAATCAACGAAAGCTATATTGACCAACTAGCAACAAGTTTTCATAAATTTGGATCTATTTTGTATAGATTCCCAGTATTTGGAAATCTAGGCTCAGCTATTTTTGGACTCTCCGCAGGAATAGCTGAGCAAAAAAGTGCTTTTGTTAGCAAACAAGAGTTCGTCCTTCCATTCCTAGAAAACTTGATATTTGTACTGCACAAATATGTTGATGATATATGGAAAAAACCAGCAAAAAATCCACATTTTTATGATGCCTCTATAATAAATGACATAGGAACATTCTTATCAATAGTAAAGGGTGAAGAAGAGGCTGTTGCTGAGGCTGAAGATTTGTTGGAGTTCTTTTGATGAAAAATACTGAAATCCATGAAATATTCTCAATTATAGCCTTGTGTTTAAAACATATAAATTTGGTTCAAAACGAGACTTTGGCTTTGAACAAGCAATCTGTAGAGCTGCTTGTTCAAAGTATTGGTAGCTCAAACAACAACTTAGACAAAAGCTCAAGTCAAGGCATTCAACTGCAAGACATTATTTGCCAGCAACTGGAATACATATCACATATGAATAGCTCATTGAGTACCAATTTGCTGGAAATACTGCATATCAACACTGGTAGCGCTTCCTTCAAAGACTACATAGACAATCTCAAGATTACTCTAACCAATACATTAAAAGAAGCAAAAGAAAAAAGAGTAGCGCTAGCTGGATACACCGATAAGAGTAATCACGACTGCGGTGGCATTGAATTATTTTGAGGCAAACCAAACAACACTTTCAATAAATATACTCGTGTAAGCTATAATCAAATATACTTCTAATATCAATCTAATATATTTAATCATTTAGACTCATTGTCGTGTAGAACATAGCTTAAATTGATTATATTTATCAATTATATACCCAGAATGTGACCGTTCAAATGATAAAATTGTGCATATCCAACACTGAATAACTATAAATAAGGCAAAGAAAAAATGGAGAAACAGACAGAGCTCACTTTTCTGCTGATATGCAAACAGTCAAATCAGGTGTCTGGTTTCACCAGCTTACTAAAACAATCTCTTCCTAAATCAAAAATCATTTTAGCTAATAGCCACAACGAAGCCAGTGCCTTACTCGGTCAAATAGCCTTTGATATGGTATTTTTGGATATCAGTATAAAAATAGCCCCTTCAAAGCTAGAGCAGCTAAAGAGCAATATTGTTGTAAACTTTATTCCAATACTTTTGATAGGTGCAAATCCTAACAAAGATACTATCGCTTGGCAATACAACATGAGCTATGTCAATGGATTCCTAGACATCAACGCAGATACAATTACTATTCAAAACACTATCAACAGACTAATTCCAATAACAAAATTTGGCTCCAAAACTGACATGATTATGACAAATATAATCAGAGCATTCTTGAAAAAAGCAAAGGCACAAGAATACTCACTAAGCATGGTGACCAAGGCACTGATAGTGTCCAAACATTTCAGTCTTAGCAAACAAGAACTATTCGCATGCACCTCAGCACTCAAGTATCTATCTGCTTTTATCTCTTCTGACGAATCATACAAGGAGGCTCTGTCTTTTTTCAAAGAGCTCAAATTATCAAATCGCACCAACGAAATTCTACTAGAAATCAAAAGACCACTAACACCTGCTGGGAAAATCGCATGTTGTATCTTTAACACAATGCTAAATGCAAAAGAAAACAAAAGGCTTGATGATTTTGAGGATGCGGCAAGTATCGAGCCTGAGTATTTAACCCTAGTTGCAAAGCTATTCAATAGCTATGCCGTTTATCTACAGAGTGGCTATGATATTGAGATGATAATGGAGAGAGTTATATCACTATTTATCAGCTTGAATATCAAAAAAAATAGCGAAAAATTCTTGGACCACTCTGCCCTATTCTTGACAAAAATATTACTGTTTTGCAATGGCGGTATTGTACAGACAAGCTTTGACGACAAATCAATACGCATTCAAATAGAACCATTCTTTTTTGACAGCTTATTACTAAACAAAGATGCAAATGAGCACACTCACGAAAATATCTCATTTTATTGCGACGAGCAAGCAAAAGTTGTCGTTCTAACAATCTCATCAAGTGATATGGATGATAGCTTTATACAAGTTGATGACAGCATTTTTCTCTTTCCTGAAGAGGCATATAGCGACACATCAGCAGAGCATGAAAAACTATCAGCATCCCTCTTCTTTTCAAATGGACACCATGATGGCTTGGATATGGAGAGTCTTGTTGATGTAATAGATGAGCTAAATGAGCTTGTGCATGAATACGAACTTAACCAAAACTCATTTGAGTTTAGTTTAAAAATTGTCAAAAACCTAAAAAGATTTGCCGTCACAATACTTGCAGTAGATGCGTTTAACAATATAGCCGATGCTATTGAACAGCTAGGTGACGAGATTCAAGAAGCATACAACAACAGTATTCCGTCTGGCAAAGTAATATTGACCACAAAGTTACTAATCCTACTGATTGAAGATTTAAACAACTGGTATGGGACTATTTTTGTCAATAAAAGCGCAACTGACATTCACTTTTTGGACTCTTCAATTGTCACATCATGCCGACAGGCGATTCATCTATTCTACAACAAAGAGTGAAGCATACAGGAGAGATAGCTATAATCACACCGATATTTAGCGCAGTCTAGCAAACAGACATATGTATAACTTTTATTGGAGCACAAATGGCTAGACTACTATCCACCAGAGAGATAGACGCCCTACTAGAAGTAGAAGGTGAAAGTCCGTCTCTAGCCGAATTTACACTCGCCCACAAAGATGAGATAGCTCTACACCGCAGAGTATATGAGCTGTTTGGTGCAAATAGCATGAGTTTCACACCACCATACACCAGCTCACTAGAGGGTTACCCGAAAGAAGAGCTCAAAAAGATCCTGTTATCCATCAAAAGTCAGCTAGTGCTAAACATCATCTATGAGGATATGAGTCGATATGCTAAGGCTCAGTACGAAGAGCTGACAATGAAGCGAGAGGATACATATCTGCAGCATATCTTTGATTACGACTATGACGCGTGGCAGAGCGAGCGGGATTTAGCGGCAACATACAACAATTTGGGCAAAGAGAGCCGATTTGTTAACTCATACATATATACCATACACCTATCCAACAAGCATTACGAGAGCGACACCGAGCTACTAGCCGAGCTTCGAAACATAGAGGGCCGCGTCATAGCTCCCATGCAAAAGATATGCGAAGACAACTATCCGTTAGAACCATTAGGCACCAAGATGCTGGGGCTCATAGATAATATACAAAGCCGTATATCCAACCACTTCCAGCAAAAAAGGCTAAACAAAATATATGCCGACTTCCAGACTTGCGAAACGCTAGAGCTCAGCCCTAAAAAAGAGCTCATCCAAAAGATAGGTTTTCTGGCGCAGATGAGCAGACGAGAGGGTATATACAAAGCACGAGAGCTCTATCTCAATATGGAGAAGTTTGCACTATTTGCCAATCTCTACGATGCCGTCATCGATGATAATTTTGAGAGCACATTTAAGAGAACAAAAGAGTCTTACATGAAAGATATGACGCAAAAGCTAGAGTTTATAGCAACAGAATTCATAAGCCATGAAGACATAGAGCTAAGCACCACAAACCCAAATGCCAAAAACATCAACAAAAAGCTACTTCAAGAGTACACGACGGATGAGCTAGTGCAAAAAAGAGAGTTCTACCTCAGTATCTACCATACGCATGGTAGCGTGCTAGCATCAGAGAGACACTGCCGTGATGAACAAAACAGTTTCATCTATGCCATATTGGACGCTATCGTCAGCGGAGAGGATAGAGAGTCCATCGAAGCCTACGCCAAACGAGAGATGCAGTATAGACTGGCAAACTTTGAGTGCATCTTTGACATACTAGAAATAGGACTGTGTGGTATCAGAGACGGCGAAAACCTAAGAACTCTACATAGAGACCTTATGAGCTTCTTGCCCCAGAGTGAGAGATGGGAGTTTCGATATGTCATCTAAAATCCATGCAAAAGTTCAAAAACATATCCTCTTTTTTCTCATAATGCTACCGATAGTATTTTTGTTCACATACGGGATGGTATCAAACGGCGAGCTGTTTTTACCGTTCGCTATCGTTGGAATTTTTCTTTTTGTTGCCGGCGTATTTGGTCTAAAAGAGCTATATGAACAAATAAGACACAAGAGAGAGTATAGCTTCGACATCGATTCTGAACGAGTAAACATAGAGTATTTTGTAGATAAAGAGCTTAGAAATTCGTATCTGATAGAAAAATCAAACCTCGACTCTTTTGAAATCAAATATTCAAAAACCATTGGCACGACAACAAGATATATTTTTCATTTAAAAGATGGAGAAACGATAAGCATCTCCGAGGATTTTGGCAAAACCGAGGGAGTGATAACGGATGCATTTTTTCAGCATTCGTATTTCACAAAACAGTTTTTAAAAGCAGTTGAAAATTAGCGTTTTTTGCTAAGATGCGAAATTATTTTTTAAAAAAGGAGTTTGAATGATTATTTGGAAAGGCTGGGGTATTATGGCAGTAGTGATACTACTTGTGTGTTCATTACTTATGGAGTTACTAAGTGATGCGATGCTTGGCGAAGGGTTCTATAGAAGCTCAGTTTTTGCGATGCCGTTTGCATTTCTCATCGCCTCCGCTGCTGTTTATATGCTTGGGATGAAACTAAACAATATGCCAGGGAAAATACTCATAGACCCTGAGACAAACGAAGAGGTGGAGCTCAAATCCACGCACTCTATGTTTTGGATACCTATGCAGTACTGGGGATTTATATTTGCTGCTCTTGCAATTATGGTCTTTCTTTCAAAAATTGGCGTATTCTAAAGATACAAAGCGCAATCAGGTGGTGCAGATGGGTTTTGTAAAAAAGTTGAGCAAGTGATATGAGCATCACAAAAACACTACTCACACTACTACTCTTCGCCACTATATCTTTTGGTGCAGAGATAGACAAAATCTTCAAGTCAGACGATGTGGCGGCTTACAAAAGCTATGTGAGCACAAATGAGATAGGCCCGCTAGAGCTATTCAAAGTCAAGAACGAGAACAAATGCGATATATCAAACCATGACTACACGATGTTATCTCTTGCCGTCAAGTATAAAAGCCTCAAAATAGCAAAATGGATACTCCAAAATCTCTCAAAAAACGACCTAAAGTCCATATATGCACAAAAGATGCTATTTGAAGCATGTGAAAAGAGCAGTAAAGATGATACTGGGATGGCAGAGCTGTTTTTGGATTTTGATATA
The DNA here is from genome assembly GCA_964577355.1 of uncultured Campylobacteraceae bacterium. GTDB lineage: Bacteria > Campylobacterota > Campylobacteria > Campylobacterales > UBA6016 > CAZNYV01. Next base: position 1,030 of record CAZNYV010000085.1, on the reverse strand, counting down.
GGTGTGGAATATGCGGACGATAGAGGATATACCACACTGATGTCTGCGGCTAGAAATTCAACTCCAAGCGTAGTCAAGAAAATACTATCCAAAGGAGCCAATCCATACAAGACATATTACAATGGCTCAGATGCATTAGCTTTTGCAATAAATAGAGGCGATGCTAAAGTGGCGGTGTATCTGCTAGAAAACTACCAGTACGACCTGAATAAAACCTTTGAGCATAAGTATCTAACCTCATATGTACCAATGCTAAAGATTTTGACCTACGACAAGGAAAATCTAGCGGTTTTTGAAAAAGTGCTAGATAGCATCAATGACAAACTTATCAAAAAAGATGGTGAAAAGCTCTTAGGTGACATTATTGATAACAAAGAGGCTCTGTCTGTCGCCGTGAAAAACCATGTGTTCAAAGAGCTTTTTGATGAGAAAATCTACTCATATCTATACTTTGCATACAAAGAGTGGTATGAATACCAAGGCACAAGCTATATAGGGACAAATGATATTTTAGCCAAAGCCAAAAAACAAATAGAGGCTTATGAATCATACATAAAAGCCGATGACGCAAAATTGAGAATCCAAAAGATAAAAGCCACGGGCGAGAAGCTATTTTCTCTCATTGATGTTCATACGAGATATGACGAGATGATTAGTGGCAAAGATAGTGAGCTGTATGCAAAAGAGCTGGGCGAGTATCTACTAGTCGTAGCCGCATATCGCGGAGATACAAAGACTATGAAAAAACTCATAGCAAATGGAGTAAAAGTCAACTTTCATACAAATTTAGACAAGCAATCCCTGCGGGTACTATATCCAATAAATCCGCTATTAGCCGCCGCCAAAAACAAGCAGTACGAGAGCGTAAAACTCCTGTTGCAAAATGGAGCCGACATCAACACCTCTGATTGGTACCATCAAAACGCTCTAGTATATGCACTAGATGGCGCAACCGCAAAAGACAAGCCTCTGCTGGAGCTACTACTCAAAAGTGGCATAGACGCAAATATAGAGTTTGACGAATATCGGC
>CAZNYV010000084.1:0-9734 GCA_964577355.1 uncultured Campylobacteraceae bacterium | reverse complement strand
CCTAAAATATCTATTCTGCATTCTGAAGCATTTACTTTTGCACCCAGAATTGAGACAATTTTGACATTTTTGGCATCAACTTCTCCGCCCTCTAGTATGCCAATTTTTGCGATGTCTGCTTCTACTGAGCCTTTTAGCGTTTTTATTTCTACTTCTCTACCAATTATTTTGCTACTTCTGTGTGTTTGACCAGTTATAACAATTGTGTCACCTTCTATCACGGCATCTTCGCCAACGCTGCCTTTTATGCTGAGGTCAAATGCACTTAGTTTGACACCGTCTCCAACAGCATCTACATTTTCATCAGATGTGATTTCTAATTTTGCATTTTTGTTTGTTCCAACATCTATTGAGCCTGTTTTTACGGTCAGGTTTTTCAGTATTAGTTCTGGTCTAACATCAAGAATCTTGTCTTCGATTACTGCAAAACCATTGTTGAGCGCAGAAAAACATATCATATTGTCTTTCTCTTCCATCTTGATACTGTTTGATACTGTAAAATCAACCTCTCGCGGCTTTGATGGTTCATATACATTGATATATTTACCTTTTGCGTTTCGTGAAGCCGTACCCATAATTGGTTTGTGATATTCAACCAGCACCTCGCCTGCGGCTACACCGATATACTTGGAGCCACCTGGTATCTTGCTTCTTGTTTGGTATACATATTCGATATGATCATCCTGCGACGGGATAAACTCTGGTCCTGAAAAGAGTGATATTTTGGCGTCTTTGTCTAATTTGCCGTGCTGGCTTACGAGTTTGCATAGCCTGTCTACATCGTGTCGCATTTGGGCGTCAAATATATTGATAAAGAATCCATTTCTCAACTTTTTTTTATTTAACTCAGCTATAAAAAAATCAGCCAACTTGGGATTGGGAACAATACGAGGGTCTTTTTTTATGAATGCCGCGATGTTTGTTAAATGCGCATTAGCAGCTACACCTGTGTGTAGGTGCAGCTTAGCTGGGTCGTGTGGAGTGAGAAGTATCTCGTATTTTTGAGTGATTCTTATTTCTGGGTCTAGCCAAATTTTTTCGGAAATATCGGGAATGCCCCTTTTCTCAAAAACAACAACCTCTTCGGTTAGATTGCCTATTGTCTCATTTTTGTGGACAGTAGTGGCTACGCTAATAACTTCAAAATCAATCTTCTCAGCCAAAATTCCTTTTCTTTTGGAAAAGTCATTGATTGTTGCGAGCACATTTTCTGTTTCGAATTTGACGCCCTTTTTGGCTTCTCCCTGAGGGTTGTCATAGGCTGGCAACTACATACTCCGTTTCGCTTATTTTTTTGAGCCCAATGCTAGGTATATATTGATCTTTTTCTGGGGAGTATTTATACTCTTTTTTGTCTCCAATTCTAAACAAGATAGTTTGGAAATTTTTCCAAATACCGTTGTTTGTTACTTTTGAGTTGAGTATTTTGCAGTAAACGCTGTCTAGGAGGTTTTCTATTGATTTGTATTCCACTTTCGCTTTTGTTAGTTTTGCTTTTATCTGTTTTGCGCTTTCGATGTATTTTACAAAAAGGGAGTATTTTGCGACAAATGAATTGAGCGAAGTTCTGCCGATTCGTTTGTCTTCATCAAGGATGCTTTTGATTTTTAGTGAACTCTCTTTGTTGTCTTCCACTTGTTTGAGTGCTCTTCTGAACTGTTCGCTCAGCTCTTCTATTTCATCTTTTAGTACTTTGCCTTCTTTTGTAAATCTTTCGACTAGTTCCTTGTCGGCTTTTGTTACGGCTGTTTCGAAAATAAGCTTGTTATCGGTGCCAACTATTTCATCTATCTCTATGAGTTCCGAAGCTATGATAGTATTTAGTGAGCCGAGGCTCTTGATTTTGACTGTTTTTGCAGTTATGCTGCCGTTTGAACAACTTCCTATGGTAACTGTTTCTGCCGTGATAATACCACCTTCTAGTTTGTTTACTGTGGCTAGTTCAGCATCCAAAATGCCTTTTAGGGAGTTGATATTCGCCTCTTTTGCACTGATATATGTGGTGGAGTGAGTTGTTCCGTCGACACTACAAGTTGTTGCAATAATTCTAGCGTCATTGCCAACACTGCCTTTTATGTGAACCTCTTTTGACTGCACCGTCATATTTGGTCCAATAGCATCAAGTACGGGGTTTTCTTCCATAACATTTACGGAAACATCCTTGTCTTCAGCTATTATGATTGAGCCAGTTTTTCTAAAATTGATTTCCATTAACTTGACTGTGCCGACTATGTCTAGTTTGTTATCCTCAAGCAGTACATTGCCTGGTTTTAGAGCGTAGTATAATATTTTGTGTTCAGTTTCTTGTTTGTCAATTCTCTCTGTGATGGTAAAGGTTGGTTCGTTAGCTACGATTGGTTCTGGTGCTTCGATAAATTCGCCACGACAATTGATAGACGACACGCCTTTGCGTGGTTTTGTATATTCTGCTAGAAGCTCACCACCCTCAGCACTCATAACAAAACCTCTGTCATACATATTTTCATCGCGTTCTTGTTCGTCTTGTTTGTCAGCAAAGTACAGATTTATTTTGTCATCAATAGTTGGCACATAGTAGTTGCATTTTGCTGCCAAAATCCTGACATCGCTTTTGAGGGTTATTTTGTCTTTTGGTAGTTTTTCTATAAAAACATTTAGATTTTTGATTAGTTCGTCTTCAAGGAGCATTATTAAAAGGTTGCTTCTCGCCATTTTTTTGTTTATTTCGTTGTAAAGATAACTTTTGACATCGATTGAGTTTATTATTGTTGAGTTTTGTTTTATGATTACGGAGACGCTCATATAATTTCTATCGGCTGTCAATGAGAGTATAAGCCTGTTTTTATCTGTCTTGTCTGCTGGTCTGATAAGTATTTGATAGAATTGTTTGAGAACAACTTCGCCAGAGGTGTATACGGATTCTGGTACTTTGTCGCCATCGAGAAGTTTGTAAGTAATCGCATCGCCAGTCTGTATACTTTCTACTACTGTATATACTTGCTTGATGTCGAAATCTATGTCTTCTATTGATATAGAACGCTCTTTTGCAAATCGCACAAGCGCGCCACTAATATCCCTAGTGTCTACTAGAATCCGAGTAAAACTTGCATTCTCTTCTGTCATTTATTCTCTAATGGCTTTATTTATTGTGAAATAGTCACAGTCAATCGTCAAATCACAGGTTTTGTTTAACTTGTTAACCATTTTGATTGATTTGTGCTATAAGTTCCTGAAGCACAACGGCTGCTTTGTCAGTACTGATTTGGCAGGTTCCAGCGTTTTCATGTCCGCCACCACCGTATTTTAGCATTAATTCACCGATATTTGTTTTTGATGTTCTATTTAAAATAGATGAGCCAGTTGCAAATACTATGTTTTGTTTCTGAAAGCCCCACATTTTGTGTATAGATATATTACATTCAGGAAAGAGGGCATAAATCATAAATCTATTACCGGCGTATATTGTTTCTTCGTTTGTGAGGTCCAAAACTACCAAATTATTGTGAACAGTGGCGCACTTCTTGATTTGGGCTACAAACTTGCTCTCATGCTCATAAAATATTTCTACACGCTCTTTGACATCAGGCAATTCCATAATTTCTGATATTTTGTGTGTTTTGCAGTAGCCTATCAAATCCATCATCAATTGATAATTTGAGACCGTAAAGTCTTTGAATCTGCCAAGTCCTGTTCTTGAATCCATGAGGAAGTTGAGCAGTACCCAATCTTTTGGTCGCAAAATGTCCTCCAAGCTAAATTGAGCAGAATCGGCTTTATCAACAGCTTCCATCATATCATCTGAGATATTGAAAAATTGCATCTTGCCACCGTAGTACTCATATACAACTCTAGCTGCCGAAGGTGCTGATGGTATGATGATGTAGTTGTCTTTTTCGCCGTTTCTGATACTTTCAGACAGGTGGTGGTCAAATGCTAAATGCACGCCGTCTACGAAAGGTAGATTTGTTGTAATGTCATTTGAGGTTATTTCTACTTTGCCATCTTGCATGTCTTTTGGGTGAACAAATTTTATATCATCTATAATATCCAACTCTTTTAGTAGCACCGCGCATACCAATCCGTCAAAATCGCTTCTAGTGACTAATCTATATTTACCATCTGACATTTGCAAATACCTCTTTTATTTTTTGAACTTTTGTTAATAGACTTCTCTCACAACTCAGTTTGAGTTTTTGTTAGAGCTAAATGGGTGAGAAGCAAAGGTAAAAATTTATGAGCCTATCCGTAGATAAGCGAATAAATTTTATCAAAGAATATCGCACATTTAGCCTAACCCAGAGGGCTTTGCAGATATTCATCTATACTTTGTCATATTTGCTTGCAATAGCTAGCTATTACTTCGCAAATCTTCCTAGTCTATATAAATATCTGCTAAAGCAAAAACCAAAATGAGTTGTGAAATAAGCCTAATCATAACACTTGTAATTTTAATTTTGGTTTATAGACACCGACAACAATTCAGAATAAACGCTGGCTCTCTTGGCGAGTGTTTCCGATTTTTTGACTATTTCTTCGATTCTAGCTGTCTTTGCCTTGATGTTGTCCAATTTTTGTCTCATTAGCAATGTTTTTTGTTGCTTCTCTTTTTCTGCGTTTTCGTTGGAAAATAGTGATTTTGCAATATTTAGTGCATCTTGAGTGCTTGCGGTAACCTTCTCTACGCTCTCTCCAAACGACAGCAAGGAGAGGCTCATATTTTTGAGCGTTTCATCTTTTGCGATAGCCTCTTTTAAGTCAGGCACGAGCTTTTCGTCTGCAAACTTTGCTGTTGCTGCGATTTTCTCAGGCGTATTTGCACTACTTAGCATCTCTTCATATTTTGCTATTGATTTGTTGGCATTATTTGTTGCTATTGCAGAGTTGGTGATTGATAGCGTTAGTTTTGAACCAAACTTGACAATATCACCAGCTTGTCCAGCATACGGCAATGGAATAAGCTTGATAATAGGAGAGTATACGCTTACTCGTTCGATATATTTTGAGTATCCATTGAAATAGTCGCTAAGCCATTTGGAGTATTCACCCAAATCATTTGTCAATGTTTTGAGCTCTGCAGTGTCCTGCTTGATTTGTTGTAGATTTTTTAGAGCTAGCGCTGATACTTCACTTTTTTGGATGCAGTTGTTTTGCGTGATGTTATTTTCTGTCGTTGCGCATCCTGCACAAAAGAGCAGTAGAGCTAGTGCTGGTGTGGTTTGTTTTATTTTTTTAAGAATCCAAATACTCTTCATTAATGATTTTCCTCGTTGTTTATTAAAGTTTTTTCTATGTTATCTTGAGCTTTGTTGCTGTCGGTAAGCTTCTCTTTTTTCGCGACTACTAGATATATTTGTCCGCCTCTACCAGCCATTTGACCAGCAACAAAAAACGCCTCATCGCCCTCCCCAAAATACATATCAACTCTTCCGCCACCTTTGATGGCACCGCCAGTATCTTGTATTAGAAAAAACTTCTCAAAAGGCTCTCTTTGTGTCCTAGGCACAACTGTCTCGTCGGGTGATTTTTTGTATGGAATAGCTGTTTTGATATACACCAAAGCCCCTTTTGGCATCAACGCGCTATCCATCGCTATGCTACTCTCAGCCGTCAGTGGCAGTTGGATGTTTCCAAAAATCTCGTCACTGTTGCCGATTCGAAAAAACACATAGCTTTCGTTTGTGTTTAGTATCCTTTGCATAGAGTCAGGATGATTTAATAGATATTCACGCATGGTTTGCATATTGATTTGGTCGCTAGGAATGAGCTTCTCTTTGCCAAAAACATTGCCTATAGAGCTGTATGGTCTGCCATTTTTGCCAGCATATCTTACGACATGTCTCTCTCCATTCTCCATCTCTACAATGCCAGAGCCTTGTACTTCCAAGAAGAATGTATCGACTTTGTTTTCTAGGTACATTAGTGGCTTTGTATCTGCTAAAGCCCCCGTCTCTATTTGCTCTCTGGTGTAAAAAGGCAACAACTCGCTATTTTTTACCACTCCGATAAGCTCTTTATTTGGTAGGTTTTTGGAAAATTTATTTAGCTTTATTGTGACTAGACTTTCAGGTACTGGATATATTGGAGCTGTGAAAGAGTCTGTTTTTTCAAAAGATGCTTTGAGTACTGGGGCGTAATAACCTGTAATAAGTGTGCCATTTTTTTCGTTTTTGCTTTCATAAACATCAAAATTTTCTGATATTTTGGATACGAATTGCTCAGTTGTGTTGCTCTCTTTTGCTATTTTTTCAAATAATTCCAGCGAAGCTAGCATTTGCGAGCCAGTATAGTTTTGATCATCATATTTGAATATTGACTTTTGGATACCATCTTTTGAGTAATATAGTTTGGATTGAGAGAGAGCTTTTGAGAAATTTTCATCGTCCTTTGGGTTGACTTTGAATATCGCAGCGAAATCCGGCTTGTCGATTCGGACTATCGGTTTGATTTTTGGTATTTCTAGCGGTGTTTTTGTACTTTGTAGACTACATCCAGCAAACATAAGAGCAAAAGCTACTGTTAAATATATTAGTCTCATTTTCCGGCAGCCTTGTTTGGTTTTTCAGTAAAAGCACCGCATGGTACATTTGAGCTCTGCTGCACGACTATGCTGGGCATTGCCTTTGATTTGAAGCCATATGCTCTGCAACCGTATGGTTGGGATTGTTGGTAGGTAATAAAAAAGTGAACACATCTGTAGCAGTTGATTTTCATATGACACTATACTCCATGGCTATCGTATTTTGAGCCTCTGTTTTGAATTTTGTTACTTGCACCCATTTGTGCGCCAGTCCTTCGCTGTTCTCAAATGTTATTTTATTATAAAACTGGCAAAAACCACTATTGGAATTCTCAACAAGTACAGTTAGCGGCTTGGTCAGTCCCTGCCTGAAAGCTAGATTTTTACCAGAAATAAGCTCGTTTAGCTGATGAAGTCTAGCTTTTGAAAGGTCACCTTTTGGTGTGTTTTTCATAGCCGTAGCTGCCGTGCCATCTCGTGGTGAATAGATGAATGGATGAATGTGTGTCAGTGGCATTTTTGAGATATTTTCAAATGCCTCACTCCAAATCTCTTCGCTCTCATCTGGGAATCCTACGATATAATCAGTGCCAATGGCGAAGCCTTGAGCATGGAGTCTCTCAAAAAGTGCCAAATCGCTCTCAAATCTATTGTGCCGTTTCATTGCGCTCAGTATTTTGTCGTGTGAGTGTTGTATAGCTATGTGGAGCTGCTTGGCAAAGAATTCCTCACCAGCCACCTCCAAAAACTCATCATCTATCTGAGACGGCTCTACGCTTCCGAGACGAATTCGTCTGACGCCTTTTATGTCTGAGATTTTGCGAATCAATGATGCAAGCGAGCTGTTTAGCTCTTTGCCCCAACTACCAACATTTGTGCCTGTGAGGACAAATTCACCAAATCCCTTGTCAACCAAAAGCGAAATTTGCGCCAGTATCGTATCCACGGAGATGCTTCTGGAGTGACCTCTAGCAAAAGGTATGATGCAGTAGCTACACTCAAAGTCGCACCCCTCTTGGATTTTGATAAACGCTTTGGTGTGTCCGATGAAATCCTCGACGATAGTAGTGTCGATGTGCTCTTTGTCTCCAATCTCATAAAACCCATTGCTTTTTGAAAGTAGTTCATCAATCTGCTCTTTTTGTGAGTGCCCAAAAGCCGCGAATAGTGCGCCACTGTCATATAGCTTTTTGCCTTCCGTCTCAATAGAGCAGCCTGTCAAGAAGATTCTGGCGTTTGGGTTTTTGCGTTTGATGTTGTTCGCGTACTGTCTGACACCACTGTCTGCACCGTTTGTGACCGTGCATGAGTTGATAACTATGATGTCGGCAGAGGCTTCGTCGTTTGTTGTCTGGTAGTTTTTGAGGTTCGAGCTCATCACTTGAGTGTCAAATAGGTTGGTTCTGCACCCAAATGTTTTGAAATATACTTTTTGCATGTTGCAATTTTAGCAGTTTTGGCTTTTAAGCGAACATAACAGCCAAAAAAGAGGTAAGAGTGCTTTTTGACAAGCCCATTTTTGGCATAATGTACGCACTATGATTTTTTGAGGCTTAGATGATACAGAGGTTGAAACATTTTGCGGAGCTTGTGGCTTTTAGTCACACTATATTTAGCGTTCCGTTTATATTTATTGCGATGATTACCGCTTCTCATGGGATGCCGTCCCTCGCTATTCTTGGACTAGGGCTGTTAGCAGCTGTTTTTGCTAGAAATTTTGCCATGGGGTTCAACCGATTGGCTGATCGCAAATACGATATTTTGAATCCTAGAACCATGAATAGACCGAGTGTTGACGGTAGAATCAGCTCCACTCAAATGACAGCTTTTGTCGTGCTCAATAGTATCGGTTTTGTGTTGGTGTCGTATTTTATCAATGAGCTGGCATTCGAGCTTTCGTTTGTGTTTTTGCCGATTCTAGCTGGTTATTCACTATTCAAGAGGTTTTCGGCTTTTGCGCACATCATACTCGGCATCTCACTTGGTCTAGCACCTATCGCTGGGGCTATCGCGGTTTTGGGATATATACCTCTGTGGGCTGTTTTTATTTCCATCGGTGTTTCGTTTTGGGTTGCAGGCTTTGATGTGCTATACTCTCTCCAAGATATAGAATTTGATAGAGCGCATGGGCTTTTCTCTGTGCCGACGAGGTTTGGCGAGCAAGTTTCGCTCAATATCGCCCTTGTTTTCCATCTTTTGACACTCTGTTTTTGGTCGTTGTTTGTTATATTTGCGCAGTTACATTTTTTTGGCTATTTGGCTATTTTGGTATCAGCTTTGCTTTTAGGGTTTGAGCATTATATAGTCAGAAAAGATTTTACAAAAATCAACAAAGCATTTTTTACGGTTAATGGTTGGCTTGGGATAATTTTTCTACTTTTATTAGCCGCAGATTTTACATTTTGAGGAGCTTCGGATGGCTTGGATAAACACCGCTATTGATATTTCTTTTCAAGAAATTACACACTCCAGAGAGCCTTTCGATATGGAATTCAACAAATTCTCAGAGACAGACTCCGACCCTATATCTCAATGGCTCAAGCGAGCAAAAGCGAAAGGCGAGTTTGACAATAGCGATGAGACTATCATGTATCTTTTGGTGGAGCTTCATAGAAAAGTAGATGAATTGACAAAAGTCGTTAAAAATGAAGTACCAGAACGCATTCATCTTCAGCATGTTGGATTGGTAGAGCTTTGTTGGTATGAAGAGATAAGCATCAAGCATGAGCAATTTGTGCCTGATGCGCTTTATTATGGGAGATTGAATATGCCGATTTTTCCTGCTAGAGAGGTTCCTGTATTTTTCACGGCTGTTGATACCAAGATGGCAAAAATCATCAAAATGCACAGCAGAGATAGAAAAGACTGGGATAGCTATATGATGACAAAAGAGCGTGAGAGTATACTTGATATGAAGGGTCTTGCCTGATGATTGATGTCATACTTGTTGGGCTTATAAGTATCGGAGTTTTTGCTCTTTTTGTTTTTGTTGCTGTCAGAGAGGGCGCTATAAACAAGAAGCTAAAGACATACGAGCGCACATTTGATATGCTCAACAAAGAGCTTCATGCCATCAAAAAAGAGCTAAAATCAGCTGGTATATCCACAACCTCTATGCCTGACTTTGATGGCAAGTTTTCGACAACCGAAGAGTTTGAAGAGTTTACAAATATTATTATCACAAAGATTCATGACTTGCAAAAAGAGCATGTCGCTTTCAAAGGAAGCGTATACGAAA
>CAZNYV010000083.1:0-9847 GCA_964577355.1 uncultured Campylobacteraceae bacterium | reverse complement strand
ACAAACGCAACTCTCGTGCTATTTGCAAAAGTGGGCAGGAGTTTTTATCTATGCCATAAATGTCTTGCGGAGAAAAGTCTTCAAAAAAAAATTTCACAAACCCTCAAAATCTCAAATGAAAAAGCTTCAGAGCTTTGCGTAAAACTTAAGGAGTTAGTCAGTTGTTAGAAAAAGTAAAAATTAAAGAAGTTGCAGAAGAGCTAGGTGTTAAGCCAAAAGATGTATTGGAGTTTTGTGAAACACTAGGCATTGCAGCAAAAAGCGCAGTAGGTGCTGTTAGCCTAGAAGATGCTGAAAGAATTGCTAACTTCTACCTGCATGGTACCAAACCTGCTGAACAGGTATCAACAAGCGCTGCGCCAAAAAGTGCAGCAAGCAAAAAAGATGCACCTATCGAAAAGAAAGCCGAAGTAGTTTCTCAACCGAAGATTGAACAGGATGCAGCAAAAGAACAGTTGTCACAGCAAGCAGTAACTCCGATTGAAGAAAATAGAGATATGCCAAAAACAAGAGGTGGCATAATTATTGTCAAAAAAGGTAATCGCTCAAAAACGGCTGAAAATACTGCAGGAGATACTAAAAAACTTGAGTCAATGTTCGCTTCTCCAAAGCCCGCACAAAGTATGGAGTCAAAATATCAAGCAAAACCAAAAAAACCAGTACCGCAATATCAAGCTCCAGTCAAAAAGGTTGAAGGTGTTAGATTGGGTCTTTTGGGTGATAGAGATTTTATTGATAGGGATGCTGAAGATAATTCGCTCGTTGTTATGCCTGACTTGTCGTTTCAAGGTGCTAGATTTGAAGAAGAGGAGCCAGTAGCTCCAAAACCTGCAAATGCTAACAAAAATAAAAATAAAAAACCAACTGCAAGACAACCTCTAAAACTAGAAAAATTTGATAGAAAAAAAACAAGATATGACAACAAACAAGCAGAAGAAAAAGTGATAGACATGGTAGAGATACCCGAAGAGATTAGGGTTTATGAGTTTGCAGAAAAAATCGGTAAAGGACTGGCTGAAGTTATAAAAGTACTATTTGGACTAGGTCTAATGGTTACTAAAAATGACTTTTTGGATAATAATGCAATAGAAGTGCTGGCCGCAGAGTTTGGTGTAGAAGTTGTAATCAAAAATGCAATGGATGAGTTTGACTACCTAAAAGAGTACAATGATATCGAAGATGAGGCGCAATTTGTAAGAGCTCCGATAGTTACAATAATGGGGCATGTTGACCACGGTAAAACCACTTTGCTTGACAAAATCAGAGATGCTAGGGTAGCTCACGGTGAAGCTGGAGGTATTACGCAGCATATCGGTGCGTATATGGTTGAAAGAAACAACCAAAAAATCACCTTCTTGGATACTCCAGGGCATGAGGCGTTTACTCAAATGAGAGCTAGGGGTGCGCAGGTTACTGACCTTGCTATTATAGTTGTTGCAGCTGATGATGGTGTAATGCCACAAACAAAAGAGGCTATTGCGCACATAAAAGATGCAAATGTACCATTCTTGATTGCCGTAAACAAAATAGATAAACCAGCTGCTAATCCAGACTTTGTCAAAACTCAGCTAGCTGAGATGGGTATCACGCCAGTAGAGTGGGGCGGTGGGCATGACTTTATCCATATCTCTGCAAAAACAGGCGAAGGAATAGACAATCTTTTGGATACTATCTTGATTCATGCTGAGCTTCTTGAGCTCAAAGCAAATGCTAACAAAAAAGCAAAAGCAGTTGTTGTAGAAGCGTCACTAGAAAAAGGTAGAGGTGCTGTAGCTACGGTTCTTGTCAAAGATGGTACGCTTAGAGTTGGTGACAATGTTGTTGCTGGTCCAGTATTTGGAAAAATAAGAGCGATTTTGGATGATGCTGGAGTCAGCATCAAAGAGCTGAAACCATCAGAGCCAGGTCAAATTCTAGGTCTTGATGGCGTTCCAAATGCGGGTGATTTCTTGGTTGCGGTTGAGAGTGACAAGATAGCTAGGGAGTATGCGTATAACATCAAAGAGCATATGAGACAAAGAGAGCTTTCAAAAACAACAAAAGCCACATTTGACGACCTTCACCATCTGATAACAGAGGGCAAGCTAAAACAGCTAAAACTTATTCTAAAAGCCGATGTTCAAGGCTCACTAGAAGCCATCAAAAGCAGCCTAGAAAAAATTAGAAATGAAGAAGTCAAGGTCACAATAATCCATTCAGCCGTTGGTGCTATTACGGAGAGTGATATTGAGCTTGCAGGTGCTGGTGAAAATACACTGGTTATTGGATTTAATGTCAAACCAAACAATATCATCAAAGACAAAGCTGATAATATGGGTGTTGAAATCAAATCCTACTCAGTTATTTTTGAGCTTATTGATGATGTTAGAGCGTTACTTGGCGGTATGCTATCACCAGTATATAAAGAGGTTGCAATAGGCAAGGCGGAGGTTAGAAATCTATTCTCAGTCGGCAAATCAACTATTATCTGTGGTTGTGCTGTTGTTGAAGGTAGTATCACAAAAGGCGCAAAAGCTAGAATTACAAGAAATGAAAAAGTTGTGTATGATGGCAAAATAGGTTCTCTAAAACGATTCAAAGATGATGTTAGAGAAGTCAAAAATGGCTTTGAGTGTGGTATCGTACTGGATGACTTCAACGAGACAAAAGAGGGTGACATCATAGAGTGCTTCAAGCTTGTGGCTGAGAGCGCAGTATTTGAAGAGAGCAATAACTCTTGAGTACAAAAAGTGTAAAAATACTCAGAACCGAGTCGCTTCTAAGAGAGCTGATGGGTGAAGCTATAGGTTCTCTGAACGACACAACAATAAGTTGTGTAACGGTTACGGATGTTGTCTGCTCTAGGGGCAAAAGTGATGCAGTTGTCTATATCTTTGACTCAGGATTTGATAAAAATGAGAAAAAAGAAATTCTCAGTCGTCTAAAAAAAGCAAGCTCTGCTATTGGCGTATACTGTTTGGCTGCTGAGGGTTGGTATAAAATGCCTAGACTTAGCTTTGAATTTGACGAATCAATAGAAAAAATCCAAAAAATGGAAAAGCTTTTTGAACAAATCAAGAAAAAAGATAACAACGAATGAAAAAAGACGAAATACAAAAAATAGTTGAAAACTTCGGTGCTAAACTATATGATATTGAACTGGAAAAGTCGGGCGACGAGCATATCTACAGGGTTCTTATTATGATGGATGGCGGTGTAAAAATCGAAGTTTGCGAAAAAATCAGTAGAGTTTTATCACCATTTTTGGATATGAACCCACCGACGAGAGGGCAATATTATCTTGAAGTTAGCTCACCCGGAATAGAGCGAAAGCTAACAAAGCCTGAGCACTTTGAATATTCAATAAGCGAAACACTCAAGCTAAAACTACTGGATTCTACGAAGATGGTTGCAAAACTAACATCTGTTAGCGATAGTGGAATCACTGTTCAAAATGACGATGGTTCGACTATGGAAATCGCTTTTGCCAATATACTCAAGGCGAAGACTCACTTTGTGTGGAAGAGCTAGATAACTATTTTATGAGCCTAGCGATTGCTGAGGCTTGGAAGTATCAAGGTCTAACCTATCCAAACCCAGCTGTCGGTGCTATCGTAACTCTCAATAATATGATTGTTTCCACGGAGTGTCACAAAAGCGCTGGGTTTCCACATGCCGAAGTGCTAGCTATCAAGAGCGCCTACCTCAAACTTTGTACTAATAAAGACAAAAAACTCACCCTTTCAGGCATAAACGATTCCGCCCAGATACATGAATTTATGTACAGCAATCACGACAATCTATTCCAAAACTGCACCATATACTCTACACTAGAACCATGTAACCACTACGGTAAAACTCCGCCATGTGCAAATCTTATCTCAAAACTTGGGTTTAAAAGAGCTGTTTTTGGTTCTTTTGATAGTGGTGATAGCTCAAAAGGTGGAAATATCACGCTAAATCAGCATAATGTCGAGGTTGTAAGTGGAGTTTTGAAACGAGAGTGTGACGCGTTGTTAGAGCCATTTTTGGACTGGAGTAGGGGCAGGTTTGTATTCTTTAAATATGCTCAAACACTCAACGGTGTCGTTGCGCCTGGAAAAATTTCATGTGATAAGTCATTTGAAATGGTACACAGTCTTAGGGACAAGATAGACCTTGTTATTGTTGGTGGCAATACAGTTAGAACTGATAGACCGACACTCGATGCCAGATTTGTTGGAGGCAGAGCCCCAGATGTTATGATTTATTCGAGAGGTGATGATTTTGATAGAACCATACCTCTTTTTGCAGTGCCAAATAGAAAGGTGTTTGTCTCTGACAAACTTGCAATTCCAGACGATTATAAATTCATAATGATAGAAGGTGGCGGTGAAATGTTCGAATTATCCAAGGATATTTGTTCTCATTATTTGATATTTATCGCTCCAAGTATAAGGTCAAGCTCTATTTTAAGCACAAATTGTATAGATTTTGCGTACCAAAATAGTTTCATAGTCGGAACTGATATTGCAATTTGGGCAAAGAAGGAAAAGTAGATGGGCAAAAAAGACAAGGAAAAGGTTGAGCTAAGCGAATCAGAGCTCCAAGCATTGGCTGAAAAAAAAGATAAAAATGCTCGAAAAAAAGCTAAACAAAAAAAGCTAAAAGCTTATGAAGCAGAAATTACAAATCTCCAAATCGAACTTATTAAACTGCAAAACTGGGTGAAAGACAAAAACAAACGAGTACTTGTAATACTAGAGGGCAGGGATGCTGCGGGGAAGGGTGGACTTATCAAGACTATCACCGAACATCTCAATCCAAGGGGTGCGAGAGTTGTTGCACTTGGCAAACCGTCTGATGCTGAGATGAACGGCTGGTATTTTCAAAGATATGTACCACACCTGCCTGTTCCTGGCGAAATCGTGCTATTCGATAGGAGTTGGTACAACAGAGCCGGTGTTGAGCATGTTATGGGCTTTTGTACTTCAGAGCAACATCAAAGATTCCTAAGACAGTGTCCTATGTTTGAACAAATGCTAGTCGATGATGGTATTTAATTTTTTAAATACTATCTATCAATTGCCAAAGATACACAAGAAAAACGGTTCAAAGCCAGAGAAGATGACCCTCTCAAAATGTGGAAATTTAGCCCAATAGATAAAGAGGCTCAAAAATACTTCAAAGAATATACAAAAGCTAAAGAAGAGATGTTTTCTCGTACTCACACGCCATACACTCCATGGATGCTTGTAGATGCAAATGACAAGAAAATCGGAAGACTAAATGTTATTAGAGATATTCTACTGCATATTGATTATGAGGGCAAACAAGAAGCAAATGCTTCATTGATGACCGATCCTAGTGTTATCATGACATATGGTAGGAAAATGCAAAACATAGAAGAATAAAATCTTCGCTAACGGTTGGTTTTGCTTCAAAGCCAACCACGAGTTAGCTATAGATGTGTATACAGAAAGTAATTTAAACCACAAGTTCTCACAACAGATAACATAAGCAAGTGACTATATTTGAAAAAAAATGCATTATTACTCGCAGCAATAAACTGTTTCGCCTATGATGATATTGTTTCCGCATTAAAAGATACAAGTGTATCGGGTTACGGCAAGAGTATGTATATTTATGATGACAGAAAAGGCGTCAAACTAGACCAGCACACATTTGGAATTGGTGGAAAAATAGCTCTTGAAAGCGGTGACTTCCAAGGGATGAAAGCAAAGGTTGCCTACTACAGAACAGACGACCTGGGCGCCAGAAGTAATAATCCAAAAGAGACAGATGCTTATATGTTTGATGTCGACAAGAGACCATATTCTATTTTGGGTGAAGCGTATGTGGAGTATAAAAATGGTAATAACTCCATCAAAGCTGGCAGGCAGGAGATAGACACCCCTATTATCTCTACATACGATTATCGTATCATCCCAAATCTTTTTGAAGCATATACACTAACAAACAAAAGCATTCCAGACACTACACTAACCATATCGTATGTCACGAAGATGTCTGGGTTGGATGGACTTGTGAGCTTCAAAGATTTCAAGAGTATGTCACAACAGACTTACACCTCTCTCATGCTGGATACAAATTCAAATATAGATACTAGCTCGGATACCATAGATGTCTCAAAAATTTCATCGCAACAGGGTGTTTTGATGACTGGGTTTATTGTTGATAGCAATCCTAGGGCGCAGGTTTGGAACTATTACTGCAAGGATGTTTTGGATGAATTTTATGCTGATATTGCTTTTGAGCACAAAATTGATAACAAACTCATAGTGACACTAGAAGCACAAGGTTATGCGGTAAGGGATGTTGGAAAATTTAAAAGCTTTTTATCATCTATAGGGCTAAATGACTCGTATGAATTGTACGGCGCAAAAATATCCACACAAAACAAAAATCTAGGCACTACAATCTCTGTGGCGTATGATAAATTTACTGGTGGCTCCAAGACTGTCACGGCTTTTGGCAACTGGGGAGGTTATCCAGAATTCGTCGGTATGCCGTATATGTTTGCCGAAAACAATGCTGCTTCAGCGATAGCAAACTCGCAGATGGCAAGAATAGCTATGAAGTACGACCTGTCAAGCGTCGGAGCATCTGGGCACAATATCACTATCGGATATTCATATTTTGATATTGATGAGAAGATTTTGAGAGACAGTGATATAAGCCTTGTAAACATATTGTACAAAGCCAAAATAACAAAAAAACTACAAGCAAAGATGCTCTACGAATTGAGAAACTCCAAGAATTATAGATATGATAATGACACTCTAACACTATCTCTAACATACGAGCTTTAGATGAAAATTTTTGTTTATTTGTTATTTGTTGTCACAATGCTATTTGCTGCCGATACATCTAAAATAGAGTTCACAGCCGAGGAAAAGGCTTACATAGAAAAAACCAAGTCCATCAAGATGTGCGTGGACCCTGACTGGGTGCCGTTTGAGAGGATAAATGAAAAAGGTGAACACGAGGGTATAGCAGCAGATTTGGTGCAAACGGTAGCGGATAGGGTTGGTCTAAAAATCGAATTGTACCCCGTCAAGACATGGGAAGAGAGCCTTGAAGCGTCAAAGAGTGGTAAATGCCAAATAATGAGCTTTTTGAACCAAACACCAAAGAGGGAAGTGTGGTTGATTTTTACTGAGCCGATTTTTTATGATCCAAATGTTTTTATCACTAGAGAGGAGCACTCGTTCATCGCTGACCCTGCTGGTTTTGCTGGTGAGCGTATCGCTCTGCCTACTGGCACTATGGTTGAGGAAAGAATCAGGAAGGATTACCCAAATCTAAATGTGATACTGACCAAAAATGAAGATGATGCCATATCATTGGTCTCGAATAAAAAAGCAGATATGACGATGCGCTCACTAATCGTAGCTGCATACTCGATAAAAAAAGAGGGGCTCTTCAATCTAAAAATAGCTGGGCAGCTACCAGACTATTCAAACAAACTCAGAATTGGTGTGCTCAAGGATGACAGGATACTTAGGGATATACTGGATAAGGGTGTGCGAACGCTAACCCCTCAAGAAAGAGAAGCTATCTCAAATAAGCATGTGTCCATAAAAGTAGAATCGGCAATCAGCAAGAACACAATAGTGGCTGTTGTAACTATCTTTGCTGTTTTGATTGCACTGCTATCTCTAATATTTTTGTGGAATTATCAGCTCAAGAAACAGGTTGTAAAAAAAGCCGCAAAGATAGTGGAGGCGCAAGAGCAACTGTTTCAAATGTCAAAAAAAGCCGAAATAGGCTCACTTGTTGCCAGTATATCTCATCAATGGAGAGATGGCATAGTCAATGTTAACTATGTCAACCTCAGACTTATGGGTATGCTAGCAACGGGTCAAGAAATCAGCAAGGAGCTACTAGAAAAGAGTACAAATGAGATAGAGAACACTCTTGGATTTATGTCTGAGACGATGCAAAGCTTTTTGGAATATTACAAGCCGACAGCAAAGCTGGAAGATTTTCTGGTGAGTGAATCAATAGAAAAATCCATAGACATAATCCACTCAAAAATAAAAGACAACAATGTAAAGCTGACTATTATTGATGATAAGCATTTGAAATTTCGTGCTATCAAAAACGAGTGGATGCAGGCATGGCTAGGACTAATCAATAACTCCATCAAAGCGGCTATTGAGAAAAAGATACCAAATCCAGAAATAACAATAGAAATAAAAGAGCACTCCGTAATATTATGTGATAATTGTGGCGGAATTGATAGTGAGACACTTGAGCGCATACAAGATGGCACCATCGGGGGGCTTGGCCTAAAAATATGTAGAGATATTGCAGAAAAGTACTCAAAAGAACTGGTGATAAGCAATACTTTGAGTGGTGCTTGTTTTACTATTTCCACAAAATCTATATAATCATCTTGTACCCAACATCTGGTATTGTGTGTAGGAACTGCTTGCCGAACCTCCGTCTGATACGCATTACAAAGTTGTTTAGGGCACTATCAGTCATATCGGTATAGTTCCATACAAACGCCTCAAACATCTCCCTTGTGAGCACTTTGTCTGTATTGTCTACGAGCATATCAAAAAATAGAATCTCCTTTTTGTTCAGCTCAAATATTTCATTATTTCTTGAGAGTGTTTTGAGTTTTCTATCGTAGATATAGTTATCTTTTAGTGCAAAAATAGAGATGTTGACTTTTGCTATGTTTTTTGAGCAGTTTTCTAGCGCCTCAACTAGCTCTTTGAAGTTTATCGGCTTGAGCAGATAGCCACTAAGCCCAAGAGTCATGGCACGAAACAAAAACTCTTCATCCTTGTGACCGCTCAGTATAGCTATTGGTGTGGTAGTGTTTTTATCTCTAAATTCTCTGACAAAGTCCAATCCGTTTTCATTTTTGAGGTGAATGTCTGAAAAAATTACATCTGGATTGTTTTTTTCTGCAATTTCTCTTGCTTCAGAGAGAGTCTTCGCTATATAAGTTTTTTCAAAAAACATATCAAAAAGAGCTTTTGCATTGCATATAAACTCCTCATTATCTTCTAGCAATAGTAGGCTTTTGCTCTTTAGGATTCTCAACAAATTTGGCTCCAATATCTTTTTTGAGAATATTATACAGAACATACATCGCAAACACATCGCAAAACTTATGAAATATTTTTTTATTTTGCGATTCGGTTGCGATTTTCGAAGTGTATAATAAAAACTGATAAAACTTAAAATCACCAAAGGAGTCATTCAGTATGACAAAACGCAATAAGCCGTCAGTCGGAATACTTGCCACTGTTACAAAGCTTGTGGCAGTATCATTATCCCTCGCAACTAGCTCTCTTCTCGCCGCCCCTGATGCAGGAAGTATCCAACGAGATATTGAAAAGAATTTAGAAAAGTCAGCTCCTAGTGCTAGGTCACCTCAAAAACTTCACTCAACTACAAAAGAAGACACTATAAAAACCACTGTAAAAGCATTTAGATTTACTGGCAACACTGTCGTATCTACGGCTGAACTAGAAACTGTGGTTGCTCCTTATATTGGAAAAGAACTAGGCTTTAATTCTCTGCAGAAGGTCGTAGCCGTCGTATCTGATTATTATGCTGGCAAAGGTGGACTTGCCAAAGTATATCTTCCCAAACAAGACATCACAAACGGCATAGTCACTATAGCTATCATAGAAGGTAAGCTAAATAGCGTAATCATAGACAACAAAGAAGCCAGACTCTCAAGTGCAAAAGCAGAAAAATATATATATTTACGAAACATTAAAGGTTCACCCATCAAAAACAACGAGCTCTCATCTGCTCTAATGAATCTAAATGACCTCGGAGGACTCAAAGCCTCATCTAGCCTGGCTCCAGGGTCAGCAGAGGGTAGTAGTGACCTTGT
>CAZNYV010000082.1:0-9860 GCA_964577355.1 uncultured Campylobacteraceae bacterium | reverse complement strand
CTATGAGAGTGAGGGTCATTTGTTTCCTTTTTTTGGTGGCAAGAAATTTTCATCTATGGTTTTTTCATCGTGGTGGCTACGGATTTTTTGGTCTTCAAAAAGTTTGACATTACTCATTTATTTTCTCTTTCCATGGTGGCTATCTCATCTTCGCTTTTCAAAGCATTTTCAATCTCTTGTCTCAGCTCCTCTTTGTTCGGGAGGTAGAGTTGATACTTTTGTACAAAAAGCTGACTATTCATGCCGTAGGTGGCATACTCTACGAGTAGCTCATCTTTTTCACGACTCAGTATAATTCCTATCGGCGGATTGTCTCCTTCGATGTTTTGTTCATTGGCAAAATATCCTAGATACATATTCATCTGCCCGATGTCATGGTGTTTGACTTCGTTGATTTTCAAATCTATCAAAACAAAACATCTGAGTATCCTATGATAAAAAACCAAATCAACCTTGTAATGTGTGTTGTTCAGCGTGATTTTGTACTGTCTGCCTACAAATGTAAATCCTCGTCCAAGCTCCAGTAAGAAGCTTTGCAGATTGTCACATAATAGACTCTCCAGCTGTGTTTCAGCTATGCGATATGGCTCTGGGATTTTGAGAAATTCAAAAATATATGGGTCTTTCAAAATATCTGTCGGTTTTTCTATAATCTGCCCATTGTGGGAAAGCGACAAAATCTCTTCTTTGTTTTTGCCTAGGCTTAGTCTCAAAAATAGCCCACTCTCTTTTTGTCTTTGAAGCTCCCTGACTGACCAGTTTTCAAGTGCGGTTTGTTTCTCATAAAACTCCCGTTCCGTATCATCGCTAATCTTCAAAAGCTCCACGATATGCGACCAGCTCAATTTGTGCGACAGTGTCGAGTGAATTGGATAGGTCAAATAAAATTGCCTAAATCTCCCTAGATTGCTACGACTAAATCCGTTGCCGTATTTTAGCGACAGGTCACGACCGAGCTGCTCCAAAAGCCCTTTACCGTATTCTGCTTTTTTGGCTCCACTCTGCTCAAACTCCACGATATATTTGCCAATCTCCCAATATGTCAGCACAAGCTCCGTGTTCACAGCTTGAAACACCCTAGCTCGACTCCCTTCGTACGCCTCAGAGATGGTAAATAGAAGATTTTGGTATTCTTTGGCTGAATTTTCTATATTCATTTTTTACCCTCCGATTTCGCTACCTCATCAATGCCCAGTCTATGCGCAAAACCATCATCACAAAAGTTTTTGTAGTTCATGTTTACTCTTCCGATAAAATAATTTACAAAAGCCGAGTAAGTTACGAGCATATATTTTGCCTTCTCAAAAAATTTTTAGTTTGATCTTATAAATTTCTTCCAACATAAAACCACTTTGCATCTTGTTTCATTAAGGTGTTCAATTCTTCAATTATCCCATCGTCTACAACTTTATAAATTGGATTCGGAACAAGGCAGTAAAGCGGAGAGATAGGAAAAACAATGGTTGTATTTGTATCTTTTTGAGCTATGGGATTACTTGGTAATATAAACTCTTTGTTAATTGATTTTATTATCCCCCATTGCACATGACTATATGTAGAAAAATCGATTTGTCTTTGTATCTGAAATCCGATAAAAAATCTTTTCGGCACATCCCCATCTTCATTAATATACATACAGTTTTTGCTCTCTAAGATTTCTTGCTCATCTTGAGTTAAAGCGTCTCCTTTAATCTCACGAAGTGAAACAGATAAGTTTGGATTCTTAAAAATTTCCTCTATTTGCAATATTCTATATTCCCAAAGCGCATACATATCACAGATAATTTTGCTTTGAGTCTCATCGAATAATTTAATCCTATCTTGAACAACCTCGTCAACCAATCCCTGAAATGTATCTTCAATTTTTTTCATATAGCCACTCTCGGCACGCTGATCCCAAAGCCGATTTACATAAAATATTCCATCATCAGGAGATACGAATACTGTTTTTTGTTGTTTCGTTTTTAGATGTTTAGCTTGAACCTTTCCTTCGTTATTAGCAAACCTTTTTATACTTTCTTTTGGAATAAAGTGCTGTCGTATCGTTAATTGATGTGGATTGCCTTTTTGAGTCTTTTTAAAGTTATTTTTCAACCCTCCCCCTCCACTATCTTAATCTCATCTTTGCTCAATCCATAAACCATCATATTCCAACTCTATAAGTCTTGGACAGTTGTTTAGTTTCAGCATTTTATCTCTTTATTGGTTGCTTTCGATGATTTCTCATATCTGATACCTCTGGCGTGTTTTGCACTTCATAGCGTGACAAGACTCTCTAGCGTGACATCTCTTGAAGACAACATCGTCCGCAGTTTTTGTGTTTTTTCAAAAAACTCGTTCGGGTCTATTCTGCCCAGTTCGGCTTCGATATTTTCCGCCGTGACATCCTCTTGTAGTAGTTCGGCGTGGAATTCATCGAGCCCCGCAAAATCAAAAATGATATTTGCTAGTCCGACATGAGAGAGCTTGACGAATAGTCGTCCGATGAAATAGTCAATCTTTTTGGCTTTGTACACGAGCACAAACGGCACTCCGACGATAGCCGCTTCGAGTGTCGCCGTTCCTGAGCAAAGAACCGCTCTGTCGGCTCTATTTAGCGCATCTTTGGCATCAAAACTCACCTCAAAAGCAGAGATGTCACCATAAAGTGAGGCTATCTCAACGGCATCAAATATCGGCGGGATGGAGAGGATTTTTTTGCCGCCCATGCGCTCTGCGCACTCCCGAAAAACCGGCATCAGTTTTCTTATCTCGCTTCGCCTACTTCCAGGCAAAAATGCCGTGACCTCATCGCCGTGACAAGGAGCTGTTTTGAACTGCTTTATCTCATCTATGAGTGGATTGCCCACATAAAAGCCACGCTTCCAAAACTGCTTTTCAAATGGAAAAATATATGCTTGATTGTCTGTGCAAGCCTCTACCGTAGCGATTCGTCCCTTTTTCCATGCCCAAACTTTTGGCAAAATATAGTAGATGATTTGTTTGTTCGGATAGGCTTTCTTGATAGCCTTTGCCAGAGGAATATTGAATGCTGGAGCATCGATAAGCAGGACTTTGTCGCAATCCACCGAGGCGGCAACCAGCTCTTTTATAGCTTTTTTAGCGATAAAAATCTTGCTCAAAACATCCAAAACACCCATAACGCTAAAGCTCTTCGGGCTATGTAGTGGCGAACCAAACTTCTCATCAAATATACCTACAAGCTCCACGCCTTGCAAGCTATGCAGTAGGTTTTCTAGGTGTAGATTTGCTGATGGCTCGAGGGCTGATACTAGAAGTTTCATAGTGTAAACGCTTTGTAAAGTTTTGTGGCTATCATAGCAAACCATCGCTATAATTCAGACAAAAACTAGGCAAAAAATGAAGAAAATATTAATAACAAACGACGACGGTTACGAATCAGAAGGGCTCAGAAAGCTGGTTGAGGCTGTTAGACATTTGGGGCAAGTGACGGTAGTTGCCCCCGCTAGTGAAAAATCGGCTTGTGGGCACTCTTTGACGCTAACAAAACCGATGCGGTTCATCTCGGTAGATGATGATTTTTACAAGCTTGATAACGGCACACCCTCCGACTGCGTCTATCTGGCACTTCACACGCTATTTGAGGAGATGAAGCCTGACATCGTACTGAGCGGAATCAACAAAGGTTCAAATATGGGCGAGGACATAACCTACTCAGGTACGGCGGCGGCGGCAATGGAAGCTACATTGCACAATATTCCTGCTATCGCTTTTTCGCAAGTGTACACCAAACAAGATGGCAGGATTGTTTTTGATTTTGATTTGGCGGCAAAAGTGGCTGGGGAAATAGTCGAAAAAGTGTTAAATGATGGTTTTCCTCTAGTGAACAGACGGTTTTTGAATGTCAATATACCAGACATCGTTGGCGCTGACTACAAAGGCATGAAAGTGACCAAGGCTGGATATAGGATTTATGGCAACGATGCAGAGCTTCACCGCAATCCTAGGGGTGAAGAGTTTTGGTGGCTCGGACTGCATCCGCTCCAATGGCAAGAGTATGACTACTCGCCAAAAGATTTTGTGAGCGACTTTGAGGCTATTCGTGACGGATTTGTATCGGTTAGCCCTATACAGCTAGATATGACAGCTTATGAAAGTTTGGAGAAACTGCAAAGCTGGCTTTGAAATATTTATGCTACACTAAATGATAATTTTAAGGAGTTGTAATGTTTCCAACATTAGCAAAACACTCAAAAGTATTTGAGGAAAACAGAGAAAAAATAGCTTCCGCATGGGTATCCAATAGTATCGCTAGAGATAGACTGCTCAGTCATGAAATAGACCCAGAGTTTTTTTCAAAACATTTTGGAATTCGAGTTGTGGATTATGCGATAGGTGTTATCGAAGGTGGTAATGAGCTTGGAAACTGTCCGGTCATCCATGTACTGTTGGAGTTTTTCCATACAAAACATATAGCACTAAATGACCTGTTCATGATTTGTGCATCTTTGAGAAATGTCGTTTTGCATTTTGCCGCCGAAGCTGGCATCGCCGATATGTCATTTATTGACGAATTCACCACTCTTATGGATGTCAATTTTGAGGGTGTTATGATTGAGTACATGGAGAGAATTGGCAGGCAAGACACCCCTATTCTTCTGCATAATAAAATTTCAAAACCGACAGAACATCATTTTGTAAGCGGGCATGAAAGCAAAAAAATAAGCGCAAAAGATTTCTTCAAGAATGCTACTATCAGCAAAGACGACATAGACGAGATGCGAGACCTAGAAGAAGATGCGCTCGAATCGCTTGATATTGATACAATGTGCGACGAACAAAGAGCTAGACTTTTGGTGGTTTTGAAAAAATATGTAGGAATCCTCAAAGATTTTGAAGAGTTCAATGAGGTAAAAGCATCGCTTACGATTTTGGTTGAGATATTGGAGCAGGCGGTCTTGATAAATTTCGATAAGAACAAAAAAGCTGGGCTGGTCAATTTCTGCAGAGGGTTGGTTATGGATTTGAGAGGTTGGAGGACTTCTATTTTCGTGGACCAAAGTACAGAGGATATTTACTGGCTTGATGACAGTCTGATAGCTCTAATGGCACAGTTACAAGTAATACTAGCTCCTATGATTCCGACACAAAAAGAAACCTTAGAACTATTCTAACAGTACGAACTCGGCGGAAACTAGTTCCGCCAAGACCTCTTAGTGTAGAGCTTCGTTTAGTTTGACTTCTCTTTTACTCCTAGAAGCTGTGATTTTGCCATTTGTACTATTTTGTCTGAAATGAACACCTTTGAATCCGCCAATATCCATTCCTTTTGTGATGAACTCATCGCCTTTTAGCTCACCTTTTGGTGATTCGCCACCATTTGCTTCTTTTATTTTTTCTAGCTCTGCTGCTGGCACACTGATTTTTGTACCTTCCAAAATCGCTATGCCCGCATCGATGATTGAGCCATCGCCCATCGGAATTCCACATACTGCATTTGCACCCACGAGGCAGTTTTCGCCTATCGTGATAGGGTTTCCATTTGTACCGCTCAATACTCCAAGAATAGAACCTCCTCCGCCAACATCACTGCCAACGCCAACTATGGCGGAGCTTGAGATTCTACCCTCCACCATCGATTTGCCTAGCGTACCTGCATTGAAATTGATATAACTAGCTCCAGGCATCACCGTCGTACCAGCTCCGAGTTGAGCACCAAATCTCACTTTTGTCGTATCGAGGATTCTAGTATTGTCAGCTGGAATGATGTGCTGCAGGAATCTAGGGAACTTATCGACAAACTCAATATGTAGGAATGAGCCAGCCAGCTTCATCTCTATTTCATTTGCTCTCAGATAATCCAACTCGTATGGCTTGCCCTCGCTCCATGCGCAGTTGTGCAGCGCGCCAAAGATGCCATCTAGCTTGATGCTTCTAAGTGCGGCTTTGCCAGATGACAACGCATATAGCTTGAGATAACCTGCCTCCACACTACTAACTGTTGTGTCTTCAAATATCACAACAAGCTCAAAGCTCATCGGACAAAGTTTGCCTTGCTTGACCATATTTGCAAGAGCGGCTATCAGCTGAACATTTTTATGCTCATTTCCAGTAGCTTCAGCCAGATAAGGAGCATATGCATCCATAGCATTTGCCACAAACTCTTTTGTAATTTTTACAACCGCCTCAGAGCCACTTTCATCTATTGGATTGCCACTTAGTTCGGCACATTTCGCGAATAGCGCATAGGTTCCTAGGTTTTCTCTCCAGTTGATAATCGGAAAAGTCGCTTGCAATATCTTTGTCTTCGTCAGCTGTCCTCTCTCAACTCTAGCTATACCGAAGGCGATTGGCTCTCTGTATCCTCTTTCATTTTGAAGCTTTGTCACCAACCCTTTAAACTGTTCTTTTGTTTCACATTTCATATTCAACCCCGTATTATTATTGCTTTTGAGCATGAAAAATACCAAAAAAGTGATAAATTATGAATAATTATCGAAATATTTTCTATTTAGTGATACTTCGATGATACTTGTAGCGTAACATTGTTGTTTTAATTTTTAGTTACTGTCTAATAGATTTATAGATTTTCTGTACTGGCGATATTTTGATATAAAAATCAATAATATTCCGTAACATAAAAATATAGCAAGGAGTAGTATGCTTTCGAAGCTTAGTATCAAAGCCAAAATGAACATTGTAACACTTCTGCTTGTTATTGTTGGCGGTGCTTTTATTATTCTGAACCTACTAGGCTTCAAAAGTGACTTATGGCTGATTGCAGACATAATTTTATTGGCAGGCGGTGTTTTGACAGCTTATATTATCAACAGAAGCATTGTTGATTCGATAGATGCAGTCAAAAGACAGATACACTACATCGCAGACAGTGGAGATTTATCAAAACCGATTGTCGGCACTAGTAACGGCGAGATAGCACAGATAGTGGATGTAGTAAACGAGCTCCTCTCTTCGCTGGCAAGGAACACAAAACTACTCGATGAATACAAAAAAGCTGTTGATGTCATCGCGATTGTATCCAAGACCGATATTAATGGCTCTATCACCTTTGCAAATGATAAATTTTGTGAAATATCTGGTTATAGCGAAGTTGAACTCCTAGGCAAATCCCACAATATAGTAAGACACCCCGATATGCCAAAGAGTGCCTTTGGTGAAATGTGGGAAACGATTTTGTCCAAACAAGTATGGAGAGGAATAGTAAAGAACAGAGCAAAAGACGGCTCGCCGTATGTCGTGCAAGCTGTTATCACCCCCATACTAAATGAGCAAGGTGAAATAGAAGAGTTTATCGGCGTCAGATATGATATTACAGAGTTTGAGAGACTAAAAGACGACTTGCAAAACAGGCTTGGCGGTGCGGAGCGGGACTTCAAGGATATGCTAGAGATGGCTTCCCAATACGAGGCTGCAATAGAAGATGTAAATATCGTCACCAAAACAGATATAAATGGCACAATTATTTTTGCAAATGATAAGTTCTGCACTCTGTCTGGCTACGACAAAGAAGCTTTAATAGGTCGCAGCCACAACATAATAAGACACGGCGATACGCCAGCAGCAGTTTTCAAAGATATGTGGAGGACAATCAAGGGTGGTAACACTTGGAAAGGTCTTATCAAAAACAGATCAAAAGACGGCTCGCCTTTCTGGATTGACACAACCATACTGCCTATATTTGTCAATCAAGAACTCGTAGAATATATGATGGTGGCACATAATATCACCAATACAATGCTACTTCATCAAGAGCTAGAAGATACGCAGAGAGAGCTTATATACAGAATGGGCGAGATTGGTGAAACTAGGAACAAAGAGACTGGAAATCATGTCAAAAGAGTCGCTGAATACTCCAAACTACTGGCTTCCAAATATGGGCTAGACAAACAAGATTGCGAGCTGATATTTATAGCCTCGACGATGCACGACATCGGAAAAGTTGCCATACCTGATGCTATCTTACTAAAACCAAGCACGCTTAGCGTCGAAGAGTTTGAGGTTATAAAAACCCACGCACCACTAGGAGCTTCCGTTCTGTCAGGTTCAAAAAGCAACATTTTACAAGCTGCTGCAATCATAGCTGGGCAACATCATGAAAAATATAACGGCAACGGTTATCCACAAGGTTTGAGCGGTGACAATATACATATCTTTGGCAGAATCGTCGCCGTCGCAGATGTCTTTGATGCGCTAGGCGCCCAGAGACCATACAAAAAAGCTTGGGAGCTCGATGCTATACTCGAGCTGTTTAGAGCTGAACGAGGCGGTCACTTTGACCCAATGTTGGTAGATATATTTTTAAAGAATTTGGACGAATTTTTGGAGATAAGAGCTAGATACGAGTAGTCAGCGCGACGAAGCTATACAGTAAAATCAGTGCAATACATCGGAAAGC
Organism: uncultured Campylobacteraceae bacterium; assembly: GCA_964577355.1. Taxonomy (GTDB): domain Bacteria; phylum Campylobacterota; class Campylobacteria; order Campylobacterales; family UBA6016; genus CAZNYV01. Next base: position 1,483 of record CAZNYV010000082.1, on the reverse strand, counting down.
TTAACAAACTGCCAACCGTTTGCTTTCATCTTTTTGAGCGCAAGTGACAGCCCTTTTGCATTTTGACTCTCTGGGTGATTCATATGAGCGATGATAATATCGCCGGATTTGGTTTTTGACATCTCTATCCCAATCTGCTTTGCACTATTTGTCGCACCAGCATCGGCGTTGATTGCAAATCCTATTATTTGATAACCAAGCGCATTCACTATCTTGACCGACTCGTCGTCATAATGCGCAGTACCAGCCCTAAAAAATCTCATTGTACTACCAGTGAGTGCTTTGATTTTTTCATGATTACCCAGCACCTCTTCTCGGACTTCAGCCACATTTTTTGTTCCCTCTATGCCATAGGCAGATTCTCCACAAAGAGACAGAGGCTTGTGCTTTGTACCATGATTTTGAATATCAAAGAGAGGGTTACTCGCTAGTTTGGCAAAAATTGCTGGATTTGTATCAATCCATCTAGCGTTGATAAATAGAGTAGCTGGGATTTTGTTCTCAATCAGAAAATCAATCAAAGCTTTGTCGTATCCGCTTGATTTTGCACTACCACCACACGCGTCAAGCGTGAGAGCTGCCATCTTTTTGTCAGCAGGGAATGTTCTTACAACACCTTGTGCGTCAAACCCCCAATAACCAAAGGCGTGAATAGCTAAAAATACGACAGAAATAAATACTTTATTCATTTGTAGTTGATTCTAACTTCTTTTTTTCCGCCCTATCTCTCGCTTCTTGTTCGCGTTTTAGCCTAGCTGCTTTTCTCTCTCCGACCTGCTTGACAAACCCATTGACCAAGAAAATCATAAAAAAGACAAAAAGTACCGTCATAACCGTATCTATAAAATCACCCATCAATGTCCTTTGATTATTTAAATTGTTGGAAATTTTGTCTCAAAGCATCATAGATAATAATAGAGACAGCATTTGCAACATTTAGGCTTCTAGCCTCTGGTATCATTGGTATCGTAAACATATTTTCAGGCATCTTTGCCATCAACTCCATCGGCAAACCAGCATCTTCTGCGCCAAAATAAAAATAATCATCAGGTAGATAATCAAATTCAAAGTATGGTTTTTCACTTTTTGTGGTGGCAAAAAAATGACGGCTACCAAATGGATGAGCCGCCCAAAAGCTCTCCAAATCATCCCATATGTGCAGCTTGAGATGTTGCCAATAATCTAGCCCTGCCCGTTTGACCTGCTTGTCGCTTATCTCAAAAGGAATAGGCAAGATAATATGCAGGTTCGCTCTCAGCGCAACGCAAGTCCTACCTATCGTACCTACATTTTGAGGGATTTTGGGATTGACCAATACGATATTAAACAATCACGCCACCAATCAAAACGGCCATACCGCATCGAGAACTTTGGATGCCCAGCCTTGATTTGTACTTCTGGAAATATCACCTTGTGTCTCGTACCATATTTTTGCATCTGAAATATATGTAGAGTCGATTGTGTTCGTTTGACCTATATCGTC
>CAZNYV010000081.1:0-9995 GCA_964577355.1 uncultured Campylobacteraceae bacterium | reverse complement strand
CTTGTATGTCATAGAGCGTGATTGCTGCTTTGTCTATCGGTGATTTATGAGCCTTGAAGCTCTTTAGCTCATAAAATATCTCTCTAGAGTGCCACATAGTATTCATTCTATCAGCTAGAGCCTCTGGATGGTTTTTGATGACTCTCCAGAGATTGATTAGCTCGCTATCGAAGTCATTTACAGTCTCAAACTTTGAGCGTTGTTTTGCAAATAGGACACTAAGCCCACCGCCAAAGACTTCTATGTAATGAGAGTGCCTTGGAAAAAGTGAGAGGATGAAAGGAGCGAGCTGGCGCTTACCGCCAACCCAGCCGAATGGAGGCATGATGCGTTTGTGAGATGGTTTTGTCATGTGATAATCCTTTTTGATTGGAAGATTATCACGATGAGGAGGTGCGAGCTTTAAAATTACTGCTTTGGCAACTGATAGCTATCATCTTCGATGAACACCACAAATCCAGCTTTGATAGGCTCATGGGTCTTGATATATGGGTCAAGGTGGAATTTCCTGACTTCGTTGTTATCACGGCAGAGCATAGCTGTACCGTATATTTTGCCATCATAGACTCTACTCTCAATGACCTCTGCGCATATCGGATGGTCTACCTTTGCGGCTTTCCACTCTGTATAGTTATTGAAGTTAGTAGCACAACCGCTAAGCAGTATAGCTACTATTAGAATTAATATGTTTTTCATTTGTACCTCTTACTGATTTGTTGCATCTACAGGCGCAACATACGGTGCGACTTCGCCATATTTGCCACTGGCTGCATCTTCAAATATCACTCTGCCGTGTTGCTCTGTATCGTTTGGACTTGCTGTAAACGGTATCCAGCCAAATTTAGGGTGATTTAGTTCAAGGTCGATTGACCCGTCAGTGTTGTGTTTTGGGTTTTTTAGTTCTAAATCGTTTTCCATGTTTATTCTCCTTTTATGCGATTCTAAGAAATAAAGTAGCTCTTGATTCGTTGGCGCTTGTATAAGTAGCACTTCCTAACGCCATCCAAGTTCCAGCAGGACTAGAGCCAGCAGATAAATCACCAGCTATAGTGCTAGCAGTAGTCATTGCGCTACCAAAAAAGCCTGAATAGCGTAGAACACTGCCAGCGTATGTGCCACCTGCACTAATTGCTGTAGTATTAAGTGAAGTTTGGCATAGAAATGCATGCGTTCCAACAGCTCCTAGGCTTGCCCCTGCCACAGCAGATAGTACTTGTGTTGTTGTTGGTGCAATTGGAATGTCCCCACTACCTGCCAAGCTGCTACCACCTACAGTTTTTAGGTTTTGAATATCACTAGCTAAAACATCATATAGGTCAGTATTAATACTCGTATTGAGCCTGAGCGAAATACCAGTTGTGAACTCTACATAGGCGCTGTCTATGTTTCTTTTGGCGAGCTTTACCCAGCTTGAAGGTATCACCACCGCCGACGAGTTGCCCACCACTCTGAAGTTGGCAGCGACAGAGCTATGAGCCGAACCGATAGGTAGAATATAAAACAGTGCCTCGCCAGCAGCTAAAGGAATACCTGCTGCGGTAGCTGTTTTATTGCTGGCGCCACCAACACCCGTGATAGTTCCGCTAACGGGACAGGTTATGTCGAAGTATCCATCAGTTGATGCATGAGAGCCAAAACCCTCCGATGTCACCACAAAACGGCTACTCCAAAGACATGCACCAGTGGCGCTTACTGTAATAGTTCCACCTCCAACAATCATCCTTGAGGCTGAATATTGAAAGTCTTTAGAGTCAATATCTGTAATCGCACTTGATGCATGTGCGTGATTCGCAGCTGAAAAAGATGCTGCTACCTTCGTCGCACTCCATACATTTGTATCGGTTGTTTTGGAGTTGTCGATAGTACCATTTGGCAGAGTAGCTAGTACATTTTGAATGGATTGTAGAGCTGTTGCTGCAGCGGTAGCAGCATTGGTTGCGCTCTCTTCTTTGGCATTCACATTGGCTTCAAGCTGATTTGCTTGTGGTGTCATCGCTGCTAGTTCAGCTGTTAATCCAGCGACTGCGACTAGGAAGGTCTCTACCTGCGCACGAAAAAGCGCATCATTTGGCTGAGCGCTCCTGAGTGGCACTGCAGATATTGGTGTTATACCCTGCGATATTGTTGGTGGTGGCATTACATTAGTCCTTCTATTTTGAGATTGAATACTTGATAATCGCTTTTTGAATACATGAGACGAAAGTCTCTAGGGAAGCCATAGACTAGAGCTGGATAGATGGCGCCAGCATTATCAGCTACAAACAGTGTTGGCTTGGCTCTGACGAGAGCTAGTCTGCTAAATACCTCGTTTACTGCGCTGTTTTCTACATATAGAGTAAAGTTTGTATCTTTGACATAGCCGCGCTCCACCAATGATACATTGCCAAATGCATCGGCGTTCTTTGCACTGTAGTCTAGTATGCCAGCGTCAAATTCCGCGCCAGTAGCCCCTAGTGAATACGCAGTTCCCAGAACGATCATCCCGACTTTTGCACTTTGCCCTGAGTAGTTGATGGTTAGCTCTAGCGTTGCGCCATAAGCAACTGTAAACTTGGTGAAATACTCTGTTTTTTGGAGGTTGGAAGCATACATATATTCCCAAATATCAGTCGTCTGTGCATATAGCAGTGAGTCTGTTTTATCACTCACCACGGTTCCAGTATAATCTCGGATGACCATCCTGACACTATCTGCTACTAGATTATATAGATATAGATAGCTCGCAGTGCCAATACTCAAAGTGAGTGTTATGCTATCTGTATGTACAGCCTCTGTAGCTGTTTGCCCATCTATGATATTAGCCAGACTTGTACTGTCTAGGTTTGATGCTGTTATATTTAACGGTTGCGGAACTATCATTATCATGCAGCGCTCCTCACTGGTGGCATACCTAGATAGTCGAATTTTTTAAGTATATCCTCTTGAGCAAATAGAGACTTGGCGATACTTTGTAATATTCCCTTGATGTCCGAGAGCAGCGACTCCATCTCGTCAGTTCTGAGACTCATTCTATCCCTGAGTGGCACGATTGCTTCAGGATAGCCAGCCTCACCTATGAGTCCCAGCGTCGGAGAGTTGACGATTCCGCCCTGGGCAAATGGCGTGATTTTTATCCCCGTGATAGAGGCGTTTGCATAGTCGTTTAGCGAAACCGTCAACTGCTGACCTTTACTTGCCAAATCATCGTGGATGAGCTTGAGCCATGTGGTCGTATCTGTATTTAGCTTGCTTATGGCGCTTGTAGTATCAGTTCCATCAGGGAGCTTGAGACCGTTTATCACTGACATAAAAGAGTCATATTCGCTCTGATACTGCGCCTGTGTGCCGACCTTTTGAAGCAACCCAAAATATGTGTTAGCATAGTCTTGAATAGTGGACGCGCTTGCACTATCATAGTTGGTTTGGAAGCTAGTGATTGCAGATTGAAGCATATCTTTTGCATAGACTGCTTGCTGAGTCTCTGTATATGGGCTAAGCGAACTCACACTCAGCTTATTCATATTGTACTTGAGATTATTAGCTGCTGTCACTTCATTGTTTATGATGGATTGGTAACTTTTTATCATGTCCAGTGCTGATTTGGCATTATTTGCCGCATCAGCTGGGAGACCAGTTATGAGAGCGTTTATAGCTGTCGTGATAGTACTAGCTGACGCTACAGTTGGATTTAGCAGTGCATCGACATCATTCATAGCTGATTTGATACCAGATATGAGGTTTTGTTGTGAGGTGATGTAGGCTTTTTGTGCGTCTGCTAGTGCCATCATAGCTGTACTTAGATTTTGCCAATTAGTGATGGTTTCAGGCGTGAGATTTGATTTGACTGCCGCGTCAAATGCAGCTCCAAAGTTTGCTAGTGTTAGCCCTGTGGCGCCAATAGAGCTTTCGAGGTTAGCGAAGTCGGATGCTAGATAACTTGCTTTGTATTGAAGCGCAGCATTGCTATCACCACCAAAACCAGCAAACCACTCATTATAAGTCCGCTCTGCTGTTATAAATGTACCTATCTCACTGCTAAATGCTTCGATGATGGTCTTATTGATAGATTTGGCATAGTCTGACCAGATAGTATATATAGCGCTTGTATCGTTGCCAGTAGCGCCGAGAAATGCATGGACGACACCTGTATCTAGGAAATTTTGGATTGAGGAGTATCTTCCCCCTGCAACTGTGAGTTGTGATGCAATGCCCATTTGTGACAGTAGATAGTCATAGCTTCCTATTGTTTTTTGAATTGCTGTTTTTTCAGCATCGCTAAATCCGCTATATGTCTCCCACTTCTTATTACTAAACCAGCTTTTTTTCTGAAAAGAGGTGTAGTCTTGACCAGAGACACTATCTGCAGTAGCATTACCAAATATATCTACGCCACCACCTACGACTTTTGTTTTAGCATTCATACCACCGATGATAGCGCCAAGAGCGCCGCCGATTACCGCGCCAATCGGACCAGCAAGAGAGCCTACAGCTGCGCCCACAGCTGCATAATTGGCAGCTTGAGTTTGTGTGCCAAATAGCTTATCGCCTAGTGTGCCAAAAATATAACCACCAATAGCAGAAATAGCGGCGGCTGACAATCCAGAACCTATGTTTGCAGCAGTACCATAAGTTCCAGTTCCAGCAGTAGCACTAGAAGTAGACCAAGGATTTGCAACACCATATCCAAACCCACTTATTCCGTTTGATATGCCAGCAGCCGTAGATGTACTAGCACCAAGGGCAGTTGCGCCCTGAGCAGCATAAGTGCCTGCGGTAGCAAAACCACTCGAAATACTAGTACTCAAAGCACTAGTCGCACTATTATATAGAGTATTTAGCGAGCTTGCAGTATTGAGTGCATCCAATGAAGATTTGGCACTTGCCAATGCTGTTTTGGCATCTGCATTTGAGGCTAAAGCTATGCCATCTTTTGTGAAGCTATTGTCGTAATTTGTTTGCGCGGTTGCAAGAGCAGATTGAGCTTTTGCTAGTGCATCTGACGACACAGTGCTACCACTTGAGCTGCCAAATAGATTAGCTATAGAGCCAAAATTTACACCACCAGATGTGCTGCTGTTACCCGCTAGAGCAGATTTGACCGCATTACCTAGAGTATCGGTCAGCGTACCGCTTAGATACCTAGCGATACCCTGCGCAGAGGCTTTCCACATGGAGTCCCAAAAATCTTTCCACCAGTTCTTGAAGCTTTTGAACTTGCCAGTCAGTGCATCGAAGATTTGGCTATCAAGCCCTTTTTGAATGTAGCCAGTGATGTCATCTACCCACGCAAAACGGATTTTATTCATAGCCTCAACATGCTTTGCTTCCATTGCAGATAGTAGGTCATTTTCTTTGGATATTAGTCCAGTATTCATGGTGTCGATTGCTGAGCTATCAAATCCAGCTTTTGTAGCATCTGTTAGGAACTTGGCTTTGCTGGCATCAAAAGCATCTCTAGCTTTTGTAACACTGGCGTTATATTCTGCGACCTCTTTTTCCATAGGGTCAGTTATGGCTTTGGCAGTTAGCTCATTGGTTTTATTTGTGAGCTCATCGGAGAGCTTTGTATATTCGGTTGTGACCTTTGATTGTTTTTCATTAAATTTGGCTACTGTAGTCTCGTTGAGCTTGTCAAGCTGGGCATGGTACGCTTCATCTATCAGGGCTTTTGAGCCAGCTACCTTGCTATATTTGGCAAGGTCTAAAGTGTACTGCTTGTCAAGTTGAGCGTACGCTCTTATGCTTTCATCGCTCTCAGATTGAGTTATTTTTTCATTTAGTGTGATTTTGTATTTTGCCCAGTCATCTGCTAACTTTTGAGCTTTTTTATCATCTTTTACAGCAGGGGTTGCCACAAGAGCGGCGCTACTGTTTAGTTTATATGCTATACCGTCAAGACTAGCCTGTGTATCCGCAAGCTCTTTTTTGAGGTTTTCTGCTTCTTGTTTGAGTTTGTCAGCTTGAGTTTTAATTAGAGGATTTGGGTTATTGGCTATTAGGCTGTATGCTCTTTGCTTGTTAGCTAAATCATTTGCAAGTTTATTATACTGCTCGCCAAACTCCCTCTCAGATTTGAGCATATACTCGTTAGATTGTAGATAGTCCTCCCTTTGCTGGTCGATAGCCTCTTTGTTGGATTGCACCTTCTCTATCGCATATTTAACAGAGAAAAATAAACCAGTTCCTGCAATAGCTAGAGCAATTAGTGGATGTGCCTCTATCGCTGCAATAGCAATTCCAAAGCGTCCAGTTGCAACAGTTGCGCTATTTGTGGCAACCTCAATTTCTTTAAAAGCTGTGGAGGTTGCGAATAGTCCAGCATTTCTGCTGTTTAATGCTACAGCTTCAGCAGCGCTTATAGCTTGAGCTTCTTTTTGTGTCACAAGCAGTGCAGCTTCAGCAGCATCTGCTTCTATTAAAGATTTTCTGAGCTCAACGGCTTTAAGTGCGATAGCACCTATGCCAATCACACCAGCAGCCTCACCAGTGTTTTTTAATAGTTCAAATGATGGAATAACACTATTGATTGCACTAGCAAGCCCTTCGCCTATATCTTTGCCATGCTCACTAAGATATTTTTCAAATGCCATAAGTGAGGTTTTATTGTGTTCAAAGATTCCATTGGTAGCTGCTGCTAATGATTGGTCAAGGTCGTCTTGTATATTAGATTTCACACCCTTCATTGTTGAGCCTAAGAGGTCGCCAAAAGCCGCATAGTCTTTGAGTTTTTGTTGTAAGAATTGTGCCAAATCACCAGCTGCTGCATGCGCCTTAATTGTCTCTTCTTTGATTTGCAGAATTTGATTGACTCTTGAGTTTCGACTGGTATCACCCTCAAGTACCGCTCTGATTTCTTGAGAAAGCTGATTCATAGGCATACCAATTGCTGCGGCAGCGTTTGCCATATCTTTGGTGAGCACAACAACTTGTGTTGTACTCATCCCAAGAGCTCTTGCAGGAGCTAGAGCCGATTGAAATGCCTCCGTCAATTCAGGAAGCGTTGCAATCGTCTCTCTATTCTCTTTCTTAAGAGCAGTCATCGCATCTTGTGCTTCAGCTATTGATTCTGCGACTTTTTGTCCGATTGTTAGGTCTTGACCAGCGGAGTTTATATCTTTGGATGACGAGGCTATGACCGCTGCAATACCGAGCCCCATAGACTCAAAAGACTCATTAACCCTAAGACCTCTACCGATAGTCGAATCAAGCGCATTATTTACGCCGTCCCAAGCCATCTTGAGACCGACGATAGCTTGCCCAGCATGAGCAATATTAGTTAAAGTATCTGTGAAGTTCGATGTTGCTTTATCTGAATCGGCAACGGTTTTGGTTAGAGACTCAAAACCGTCTTGAGTTATTTTTATGGCTTTTGTATCTGTATCTATCTTGATTTTGATTGCTACTTCACTATTGTTTGGCATAAAACCTCCTTTACAAATTAACTAAATGAGCTAATAGCTCCATTCAGTCTCATACATATCCCAAGCACCTCAAGCGCTTCATCCTCACAAGCGTCTTTAATGACGCTATAGTCACACTCATAGATAGGCTTATCCATCGTGGCTATCATTCGACGCGATAGATTCCAGACTGTGAGTATCTGTATCTGCCATTCGTCAAGGAACTCTGCTGCGCTTACAGAGCCTTTTAGCTCTATAAAAGCAAGCAGCCCTTCTACTTTTTTTCTTTTGCCTCACCTACAGCTATCAATATGGCTGACAACACTTCGTCATAGCCAAGATTTTTTGTCTCTATCAATTCATACAGTCTGGTGGTGTCTCCTGATAGAAATGCAGCTAGCCTATCTTTAGCGAGTTCCGTCATTTCGTCTTGCACCCAGCTGACATCCCTGATGCCTATCTCGGCTTTTAGGCTCTCTATCTGCCTTATAGTTTCTCTAGCTTCCACTATAAGTTTTGGCTTTGATAGTAGTGGGCTTACTGAAATTAGCTCTTTTTGTAGTTTTAAATCATCTTCCATAGTAGATAGCTTGATACTTTTGGCATCGTCGTTGGCTGCTTTGATTTGTATTTCTTTGTGTCTGTTTTCTAGTAGTTTTTCTTGCTCTTTTGAAAGCCTTTTTACAGTTAGGTTAAGCGGTTCATCATCAATTTCAATTGTTATACTAAAAGCAGTTTTTATCATCGTATCATCTCCCTTTTTTTTATTTGATATAAGTATCACCATTATGAACAAGTCCATAATAGCTCCTAAAGCTACGGCTTTGTTAAGCCGAGATGCTTCCCTTGATTTAGCGGCTCAAGGGGAGAAAAGCCGCCGAGGTTAAACCTCGTCATCTATTGTGAAAATATCTTCGCCATCTACCTTGATACATTTACCTGCAAGCGCCAGCTTGAGAACATCCGTACCGCTTACACCAAAATCCCCCTCAAAAATCAGATTAACCTTTGGTATGACTAGTGTTGTTTTTTTGCCATTTGCCACATTGGTACCATTCACAACGATTCTGCCAGCACTACCAGTAGTGCGTTCAGGTATGACTCTAACATATGTTAGTGCGCGACCCTCAGTACATGCGCTTACATCGAAGCTACCAGCTGTATATGCTGTCTTGACGATATATAGTTTTGAGTCGTGGATTACTGGGTCTCCGACAGTGCCAAGAACTGTGTCATCGATGATAGTTCTACCTACAAACTTACCGCCTACAGTATATGTGCCAGTGACGACCGAGCCTCTGAAAGCAATTGCCATATTTGCACTAGATAGGTCTCCTATCTCTGTGCTGAATTCATACTCTGTTTTAGTAACCAACTCAGCTACTGTAGCACCGATAGTCTCGTCGTTGGAGGACAAATTCTTTTTTTCAATCGTTCTTTTGAGATTGACTTTTTGCTGATGCCCTAGAACAAGAGGGGTTCCGTACACTCCATCCACAAGCGGTTCAAAATTTATCGTACCACTCTGAATTCTTATTATTTTTTCAACTGCCATTTCTAGTCCTTAAATTCTTTTATTTTTAGCCCCAACCGATAGGTCAGTTGCCCATTATCGAGAGATATAAGCTTTATGCCAGTTGGTGGCATTAAGTGCTTTGAGCTAAGACTTACTTGTCTTAGCGTAGTGTATATCTCGTTCAGCTTGCTGTGTGATTTCCCATGCACCCTGCTAATAGACTGCCCAAATAAATATAGTCCAAAAGAGAAAGAGCAATAGAAAGCACCCTCAGTAGTCAACTCCTCAAATATCAGTACTAGACCGCTATTTGGGATTACTCCTAGGTGGTCAACTACTACTATTTTTTCATCAGGAAGACTCTCTGTTATGATTGCTCCTGCCTCATCAATAGTCATCTAATACCCACTCATATCTAGCTTGGAAGATGTAACGACTTTAACACCAAAAGAGCTACCCGTCGTATCTCCAGCACTACCTAGAGAGATATTGCCACTAGCGATGCTTCTAAGCGTGCTTATAGAGCTATTATAGTCTTGTCGATATGCGTCAGGTATCTGCATGGTTCCTTGATAAGAAAACAGGTTGTAGACCGTAATCTTTTCAGATAGTGTTTTTATAAGCAGAGACGCAGTTTTTATATCTGCAGCAAATCTAGCCAAATATCCATCTACCAGCTCATCAGCCTTTGTTATTGCATTTACAATAAGAGACTCATCACCGAGTGTTAAGCTCTCAAGAGTCTCGCCTGAGAGTAGTTGTTTGATGTCAGATATTTGGCAATACATTACGCTAGTTTCACTCTGATGTATTCGCCAGCCACAGTTGCTGGGTCTAGTGCATATCCTGCAATGACTCCAGTTGTTTTGGTTATAGCCTGTCCATCACTATCTACTTCAACTGCGCTACCTACATCTATTGCAGCACCTGCGCATACGATAGCGATACCTATCGTATCAATACCAGCACTCTCGCCTTGTTTGTAATCGTCATTTGATACGCCAAGAGGCTTTGCCCCAGCAGCACATACACCACCGTCGAACCCTACGAACTGGAATTTTCCCAGTGCTGCCAGTGCCACTATTGTGGCTGTTAAAACT
>CAZNYV010000080.1:0-9996 GCA_964577355.1 uncultured Campylobacteraceae bacterium | reverse complement strand
GCCCATGATATGTTCATCCACAACAACCTTCTGTCCCAATTGAAATTTTCCCATTTTGCAGTCAAGCATCTCACCAACATGGACTTTCTTGTCTTCTAGAAGAATAGAAAAAACAACAGGTTTGATAGTTGAACCAGGTTCATAAATATATTGAACAAAATCAACTTTCATATTTGATATGGCGTCTTTTGGAACATTATATGGTGCATATCTATTTGACGATGCCAGCGCCAATACCTTTCCGGTTTTGGTATCCATCACACATGCCATAATAGAGTCAGCCAAAAGATTTGGCTTTGATGTATCAAGCACTCGCTCAATCTCTTTTTGCAACTTCAGGTTGATAAAAAGCTTCACCCCAAGCCCATCTCGCCTGAAAACACTTTTGATTTTCCCATTAAAAATGATATTCCCGCCAGCATCCCTTTGTCCAGCAAACAAGCCTTGTGTTGTGGGTGCCAAAATTGATTCGTAATATTTTTCAAGTCCGATTAGTCCGCTCATATTCTCAACTTTGATATACCCTAGAAGCGGCTCCATAGTATCACCAAAAGGATACTCTCTAAAAAAATCATTCTCACTAATCTCAAGTCCGTATCGGATAAATTTATTACCTACTTTTTTAGGTATGAAGACCTGCATCTTATCCAATACGGATGAGAGTTGACGGAAGTTTTTTGCCTCTCTTGCGTCTATACCTTCTAGCAAGGCAACTCTGTCATCACCTTTTAGAAGCTCGTATATTTCAGTTTGTTTTTTTTTTGAGTAAATGCTAAAAAGATTGGTGAAAAGCTCTTTTTTTGACGGGTCAATATTTGATGGGTCCACAGTTACTGAATATCTTTTGAGACTTTTAGCTACCTGAAAGCCATCAGCCGTAATTATCCCGCCACGAAGAGGCGTGTCGATTTCTTTTTTGTTTGTAATATCTTTATATCTAGTAGATGTAGCAACATCGAAGATACGAGCCAAAAAGATTATAAATCCTATGGCAAGTATCAAAAATAGACCGAGTATTTTTCCAGTTTTCGAATTCAAGGAGAGGCGTGCCTTACGCCATTAGAGTTGTGTTTTTGAAATCTCTTTATAGGCAGAGATGGCCTTATTTCTAACTTCAAGCATAAGTTTCATATTCAGCTCAGCTTTCGAAATAGCAATAGCAGCTTGATGCAAATCCTTTACATCACCAGTTGCCAAATCACTCATAGCTTGTTGTCCAGACACTTGTTGTTGGTTCATATCATCCAGCGAGCCTTTTAGCATTTCAGCAAAAGACATGCCGCCATTACTACCTGCTACATCAGGTTTTTTAACACCTTGCCCGAGGAGACCGTCACTTGACTTTAATAGCCCAACAGTTGAAATTGGATCAGCCATCTTTTACCTCCTTAACCTCTGAGAATATCTATCGCTGAAGTAGCCATAGATTTTGCACTTTGAAATGCTGAAACATTCGCCTGATAAGCCTTTGTAGCCTCTATCAAGTCTGCCATCTCTATGACAGGATTGATATTTGGATAAGCCACATAGCCATCAGCATTTGCGTCTGGATGACTTGGGTCAAATTTCATATTTGGCTTACTATCATCCCTTACCGTCTTGTCGACAACTACACTCATTATCGGCGGATTAACATATTCATTTAACCCTATTTTTTCATCTAGTGGATTTTCATATTTGAGTTTGTTTGTTGTTGAGGCAATTTTTTCATTGTATGCTTTTTCAAAATCAACAGCCTTAAAAACAACTGTCTGTCTTCTATAAGGACCACCCTCATCCGTTCTAGTGGTGTTTGCATTTGCAATGTTTGAAGATATAACATTTACACGGTGTCTTTGAGCAGATAGCCCATATCCACTAATGTCAAAAGAATTTAAAAATGCCATCTAATAATCCTTATTGTGACGATTTACTAGCATCTATAACTGATGCAAAAATCATTTGGTCTTTCTTGTACGCCGAAAGGAGCGCTTGATACATTGTTGAGTTTTTTGCCATCTCTGATGACTCAACATCAATATCTACAGTATTGCCATCATTTCTGGCCAGATGCCCATCCCTAAAAAACAGCGTAGACTTGCCATTATCATCTTCATCTGCAGCCTGCAAATGTTTACCATTAGTACTCGCCAACTCCAGCTTTTTTGAACTAACATTATTAAATGTTTTATCGCTCTCCTTTTTGAGCATATTTTCAAAAGATATATCTCTTGATCTATACCCAGGAGTGTCAACATTTGCTATATTACCAGAAATCATATCCTGTCTAATAGCTCTTGCATCCAGAGCACTCTGCACAAAGGGTGAAGCTTTACTTATTTCAAAATCAGCCATCTAATTTCTCCTAAACTACATAGACAACAGCAAGAATCATTCCTAAAATCACACATAGTTATGAACTTTTTCCCAAATTTTTAACATTTGCACATGCTCCGACACATCGTGAGCACGAATTATGCTTGCACCATTGTCAAGCGCCTTTTGATGCAGTGAAAGCGTACCAGCAAGTCTGTTATCCACATGACTAGTGATAATATCATCTATTATCTTTTTCCTACTAGCGCCAAACAACAAAGGATACCCAAAATGAGTAAAATGAGATAGATTCTTCAGGAGGGAGAGGTTATGTTCAAGTGTTTTTCCAAAGCCTATTCCCACATCTAAAATAATATTTTTAATCCCATAACTATTTGCCTTTTGGCTTCTATCCGTAAAGAACTCATCTATATCCAAAACGACATCATCATATTTTGGCTCATTCTGCATTGTCTCTGTATCACCATTTTTGTGCATTATGACAACATCCACGCCATACTCACCAGCACACTGAGCCAGAGCATCATTCTCAAGACCAGTAATATCATTTAATACAGAAAACCCACTATCAAAAGCAAGCTTTGCCACTTTTGGAGAAAATGTATCTATGCTAAACTTTGTTTTTTCATACAATTTGTGTTTTGCAATAAGCTTAAATATAGGCTCCAGCCTTTCTATTTCAGCACTTTCTCCCGGATAAACCGACCCTGGTCTCGACGAAACACCACCTATATCCAAAATTTTTGCACCGTCTACTATCATCTTTAGGGCTCTGTCTACAAACTCGCCCTCACCTACTCTGCTTTTGACAAAAAAACTATCGAAGTTAATATTCAAAACACCCATAATTTGCTTTTCGAATTCCGTTTTGCGGGTGTGATTCGCTAGTTCTCTAGCAATCCGTTTGAGTCCAAAAGGCTGAATCTGCTCTTTTTTTGCCAATATCTCTAACTGTTTGTCGTTGCAAATCAAAATAGCATCAGTTGTTTCCCTACTAAAATCAGCCGTATGCCTACTAGTAGCAAGCTCTGCTCCTATCGACAAAGCATCCTGCTTTAGTATATTTGCGGCTTTTGTACTAATATTTTTTAGGCAAAATAGATTCAGCTTGGCTTTTTTTACCATTATCGTGGAGCCTACTTTGTCCACACCTATTGTGTCAAAAAGCTTTGCAATATCAATCTCATTTGATAGTTTATAAATCATCTTGAGCTCTTTTGGCGCAGAAGTGACAACAGAATATCAGCAATAACAATCTTTGGGGATGCATTCAAAAATAGCAGTTCAGCCGCTCTTTCGAATTTGGCTATCTCAGTGTCAGTTATCAGATTTTTGGATGAAGATATTTTTATGCAGTCGTTTAGCAGGTTGTTCAAAATCAATTTTGCATCATCACGGTCAAGCTTGTCACACTGTTTCAAAAACTCAAAGATGGCTTTCAGAGATATATCACTCGTATCAAACGAGATGGTTGGCTTTTGTTTTGGTGCACTCAAAAAGAAGATAGAAATCCTAGACCTAATGGTTGGCAAAATAGCTGATTGGGTTTTGGCAAGTATGATAAAACGGATATTGTGAGGTGGTTCTTCTAGTATCTTTAGCAATCTGTTTTGCACGACTTCATTGTATTTTACCGATTTTAGCACGATTGTTTTGAGGGACTCACTTGTCAGATATGACTCAGCAAAAATATCTTCAACATCATCCACAAGCAGGTCTTGTTGCTCTTTATATGGTTTTGGGAAGATATAAAAATTTGTTAGTGTCGAGCCAATCGACTGAACTGCCAAATCAAGATCGTTTGAGACAAGCATAAAGCTTGCTCCATTTTTAAATGCCCCTTCGTCAAAAGGTTGCATTATTAGAGACCGACCTCTCCGAACATAACAGCGTCCATAGTCTTGTCAAGCAATTTTATGAGAGACAACAGCTTCATATCCAAATTATCATCGGTAGAGCGAAGCGTAAAGCTATTTTGTCTCTGCTCGTCAAAAATCCACAAGAAATTATCATCTTGTTTTTTTGCGAAATCCGCCAACTTACTGTCGTGTTTACCAATATACCAAAAAACATAGCTATTACAGACAATATCAAGCATATTAGTGTACGAACTAAACACCTCTGGCTTAACATCACCATATATATTTGGAAGCATTCCCTTTGATGAAAAGAACGGTAAATATGGTCTATTTTTTATAGGCCTATTGATACTGTTTACAATATACTCTTCTATCCAAGAGCGGTCTTTATCTGTTACAATAAAAACGGCAGCACCGTTTAAGACATTGTCAACAAAGCTATGGACAACAGGAACCCACTCGAATCGTCTCTCCTCTAGCCAAGCTAGCTCACTATCATCCCTAATGGTATCTAGCGTCCATTTCAACAATTCAGTCATTATTTATCTAGCTCATATACTTCATGAAGTGTTCTGACGGCTAGTTCGCCATATTTTTCTGCAATTACTATTGATATTTTGATTTCACTCGTACTTATCATTAGGATATTTATGTTTTCTTTTGCCAAAGTCGTAAACGCTTTGCTCGCGACACCACTGTGACTCTTCATACCAACACCCACAACTGAAACTTTTGCAACATCTAGGTTGTAGTTTACTTTTGCACCCATGCCAACAAACTTAGACATAACTACCTTACATCTCTCCAACTCACTTTGAGGAACAGTAAAGGATATATTAGCCTTGCCTTCGTGTGAAATATTTTGAACTATCATATCAACAACAATGCTTTCCTCAGAAAGAGTCTTAAACACATCCGCAGCAATTCCAGGCTTGTCATCTAAATCACATATATCTACTATTACTTGATTTTTATCAAGTGCTATACCACTTACAAGCACATCTTCCATCATTTCATCTTCCTTGGTTATTAATGTTCCTTCATTATCATTGAAGCTACTTCTTGTCACAAGATTAACATTTAGTTTTTTTGCCAGTTCTACTGAACGATTTTGCAGAACTTTTGCTCCAGCCGATGCCAGCTCAAGCATCTCGTCATAGCTGATTTTGTCAAGCTTTTTAGCCTTTGGTTCTATTCTAGGGTCTGTAGTGTAAACACCATCAACATCAGTATAAATCTCACACAAATCAGCTTTTAGCGCACCTGCTAGTGCTACAGCTGTTAGGTCACTTCCACCTCGCCCAAGCGTAGTCACCACGCCATCATCTGTAATCCCCTGAAAGCCAGATACTACAATCACAAAGCCTTCTTTGATTTTGGATTCCATCGCTGATGGGTCAATAGAAGATATTCTGGCGGAAGTAAAAACGCTATCCGTCACGATACCAGCTTGTCTGCCACTCATGGCGACCGCTTTGTGTCCTTTTTCATTCAAAGCAACAGCAAGAAGCCCAGCAGTAATCCTCTCTCCAGAGCTAACCACAAAATCCATAGCTCTTTTATCTGGAGTCTTGCTGAAATGTGCGCAATATTCGAGCAATTTGTTTGTATCTCCGCTCATAGCAGAAACCACAACAACCACACCGTGCCCCTCGGCTACAGTTTTTGCAACACGATTTGCGACATTTTCGATTCTCTCAAGCGTCCCAACACTAGTGCCACCATATTTTTGGACGATAAGCATTATATAAACCCTTCTTTTTTGAAATATGAAATTACTTTTTTGTAAATTGGCTTTTTAAAATGAGATATAGAATCAAAAAGAGTCTTCAAACTTACAAATTTAAAACTATCAAACTCAGGATGGTCGGTTTTAATATTGACATCACTATTTTTTTTCAATCGCACCAAAAAGTATTTCTGCTTTTGACCGTCAAAATCATATAGCTTCTTGCCTTTTGTGGCATTCTCAGGAAAGTCATAAAACTCCCACTCAGGATACTCAGCCAAAAGCTCTACATTTGCAGTACCAATCTCTTCTTCGAGCTCTCTAAGAATCGCTTCTCTAGCGCACTCATCATTGTCAATTCCGCCTTGTGGAAACTGCCAAACACCATGCATATCAGATCTATGCCCTATAAACACCTCTACACTGTGAGGATAAGACGCAGAAAGGACTACAGCAGCCACATTCGGCCTATATCTTTTTTCTCGCATTTTTTACCCTTATCTGCTAAAATGGTACCAAAAAAAGGATAAAAACGCCCGCTTTTACTGGGCTAAAACAGATGAATCACTTTTATATACATATTCCTTTTTGCGATAGTAAATGCCACTACTGCTCTTTTAATTCGTTCACTGGACACAAAATCAGTACTTTTCAAAAATATTTTTTTGCCCTTGAAAAACAACTTTTATTTGAACTTAATCGCTTCAATGTTCAAGCAGAATCTATAGAAACACTCTATTTTGGCGGCGGAACACCATCGTGTATCAAAGCTGGATTATATCACCCAATATTTGAGATTTTGAATCCATATTTAACGAAAAATTGTGAAATCACCATGGAAGCAAACCCTAACTCTGCAACCACAAAATGGTTATGTGAAATTAGAAAATTAGGCGTCAACAGAATCTCTATCGGTGTACAAAGTTTTAACGACGCCAAGCTTAAACTATTAGGGAGAATACACTCAGCAAAAAGTGCAAAAATGGCTGTTGCAAGAGCCAAAAATGCTGGATTTGATAATATATCTATAGATTTGATTTATGACACAGCCTTTGACAATGTCGAATTCGTCAAAAAAGAGGTGCAAACAGCCATTTCTCTACCAATCATGCACATTTCTGCATATTCACTCACCATCGAGAGCGAGAGTGCCTTTGAGGGAAAACAAAATCTAAAAAATGAGGATTTAGAATCATCTGAGGCTTTGTTTGAAGCCCTTCAAGACGCTGGCTTTGAGCATTACGAAATATCAAACTTTGGTAAAATAAAATCGAGGCACAATACGGCTTATTGGTGTAGCGCAAACTACGCTGGAATCGGTGCTGGAGCTGTTGGATTTTTCGAGAATAAAAGACTTTATCCACAAAAATCAATAGATGGTTATATTGTAAATCCACTCAATATCGACGAAGAGCTTTTAAGCACTGAAGAGATGAGATTTGAGAGAGTTTTTTTGGGTCTTCGCTCATATATAGGAGTTGATTTAAAAGATATAAAAGAGGGTGCTAGACAAAGGGTGCTAGACCTTGAAAGTGCAAAAAAAATAAGTATAAAAAAAGGGCGACTCATCAACCAAAATTTCTTGTTGGCTGACGAAATCGCCCTCTATTTAGATGCTTAGAACTCTCTTTTAAGGAGCCCCTCGGCTTTAAGAATGGTGATAATTTTATCCTCTCTCTTGCCTATACCGTAGATAAGCCCCTCTTGTTCTGATTGAACATCAAGTGTATGGTCTATCTCTGATTCTTTGAGAATAAACGCTTGAGTTAGCTTGTCAATCACAAAACCAAGTATCAATGGACCATTTTTTATGACTATAAATCTAGTATCGTCGCTGTATTTAGAATACGAAAGACCAAATTTCAACCGCAAACTAACAAGAGGAAGAACATTTCCCCTTAGGTTAAATACACCCAAAACATAATCAGGAGTACCGGGGACTCTTGTAAAGTCGATTGGTTTTATAATCTCTTGAATATTCAAAATAGAAACCGCGAATTCCTCATCACCAACATTAAAACCAACAACCTGAAGCGTGTCTTCATCTTTTTTTAGTGGAGCCATTTTTTGTTGTTGTTGTTTTTTTATTATATCTTGCATTTTTTCACTCATGGATTATCCCTCCACGCTTAGATTTATGTGTCTTTTGACAATGTTCATCAGATAATCTGCTGAATAAGGTTTGGTTACATACTCAACCATACCAACCTCTACGCCACGCATCCTATCAGTTTTGCCAGTTCTACTTGTAACGGCAATCAATGGAAGGTTTCTGTACTTGTTGTATTTTCGGATTTCACTTGCTAGAGTATATCCATCCATTTTTGGCATCTCAATATCTATCAAAACCGCATCAAACGGTATATCACTTGCTTTTATCTGTGACAACGCATCTACACCATCAACAGCCTCCGTTATACTAATTCCGAGAGGTTTAAGTGCGCTCTTCATAATTGATCTGTCTGTTTTACTATCGTCAACCATCAATACTCTATAATCAGACGGTTGAGTTTTTTTCGTACTAACAGCAGCTATCTCTTTTGGCTTGACATTTGAGCCAACTTTTTTGTGCGCTGTTTTTGCCATCTGCATCAAAGCTGATACATCTACGATAAGAGTAACTCTACCATCACCTCTAATCGTCGCACCTGCTATTCCTTCGATACCCTTTAGGTAATATCCAAGCGACTTGATAACAATTTCCTCTTGCCCTATTAGTCTGTCAATAATTACGCCTATTTTTGTCTCCGCCAAACCAATAATAACAACATAAAGGTTATCGCCCTCTTCAAGGGTAGATTCGACGCCAAAAATATCAGCAAGCCTCACAAGGCTAAGGACTTCATTTCTAAGTCTAAGTACGCTTTTGCCCTCAACCAGGAATATATCATCCCTAGTGATTCGCACTGTCTCAAGAACACTCGATAGTGGCACGGCATAGAACTCTTCTTGTACCGCGACGAGCAGTGCTTGAATAATCGCAAGCGTTAGTGGGATTTTTAGTTTGATTGTTGTGCCCTTGTTGACAGAGCTATCAATCTCAATAATACCATTGAGTTTTTCTATGTTTGTCTTGACAACATCCATACCAACGCCTCTTCCTGAGACATTTGTTATTTTTGCCGCTGTTGAGAAACCAGGTTTGAATACCAATGCATACGACTCTTTGTCGCTCATAGAATCAGCTTCTTTTTCGCTGATTATGCCTTTTTCGACAGCTTTTGTTTTCAATACCATTGGGTCAAGACCCTTACCGTCATCCTCTATTTCGATTACAATAGAGTTGCCTTCATGGTAGGCTTTTAGCGCAACAGTTCCGACCTCTGGCTTGCCGTTTGCAACTCTGATTTCAGGCGATTCGACGCCATGGTCAACTGAGTTTCGTATAATATGCACAAGTGGATCACCAATCTCTTCTACGATTGATTTATCAAGCTCAGTCTCTTCACCACTGATGACTAGCTCTACCTTTTTGTTCAATTCTCTCGACAAGTCCCTAATCATTCTAGGGAATTTGTTAAACACTTTTCCAATCGGTAGCATTCTGGTTTTCATAACAGCTATTTGCTGGTCAGTAGTAACTGTAGAAACAGACGAAACCACTTGGTTTAGATCATCTAGGAACTGCTGAGCCGCATATCTCTCCTCAACATCACTATATATTTTGATAAGCCTATTCTTACCTAGAACAAGCTCGCCGATAAGGTTCATAAGGTGATCGAGCCTGTTTACATCAACCCTAATAGTTTGTTCGATTGCCGAACCAGATGCATCTGCTCCTCCAGCTGGAGCCGCTGGTGCAGGAGTAGCTGGTTTTGGAGCCGCAGGTGGTGGAGCTGGTTTTGGTGCTGGTGGCGTAGCAACTGGAGCTGGAGTTTCAACAATCTCAGCGGCTGGTTGAGCAACTGGAGCCAAAGGAGCTGATTCCACCGTAGCAGTAGTTGATGCTGAAGAGCTTTCTTGGAGTTTTTTTGCCTCTCTTCTTTTTGCATCTTCCTCTTGTCTGACTTGTAACAATCTCTCAATTTCATTTTCTATCTCATCAGCAGACATATTAGAGTAATCAACATCATCGTCATTGTTGTCAATTGT
>CAZNYV010000079.1:0-10012 GCA_964577355.1 uncultured Campylobacteraceae bacterium | reverse complement strand
CACTACCAAGCATGAAAGTTAAAAATTGATTTGTTAATGACTCGTTCATTTAAGTCTCCTTCTCTCTAGCTTTTTTTCTTCTTCTAGCACGCCCATGACATCTACAATCAAACCTATGGAGCCATCACCTCTGACGGTTGCACCTCCGATACCTTTTATGTTTGTAAAGTTTTTATCGATAGGTTTGACCACTACTTGTTGTTGGTGCAAGAATTCATCAACAAAGAGTGCTAGTTTTTGTATGCCAGCCTTTACAACTATTAACATGCCGTTTGTTAGGGTGGTGTGTTCTGGTTCTATATTGAATAGTTTGTGCAGTCTTACAACCGGAATAAACTCATTTCTTAGCATTAGTAGCTCTTCATCTCCATCACCTATTTTTTTGATCATTTCTGCTTTTGGCTGAAGGGATTCTACTATTGATGCCAATGGTAATATGTAATGTTTTTCGCCAATTCTAATATTTAGTCCATCAAGTATTGCCAGAGTAAGTGGCAAGGCGATGGTCATCGTGGTACCTATACCAAGCTCTGTGTTGACACTGATTCTACCACCAAGTTTTGTGATGTTTGTCTTGACAACATCCATACCTACACCTCTGCCTGATAGGTCTGTCACAGCTTCAGCGGTTGACAGTCCTGGGGCAAATATCATCATAACCTTTTCATCATGTGTCATTTGGTCGTATTGAGCTTGTGTTAGAGTACCTTTTTCTACTGCCTTGCTAGCTACTTTGTCGGCTGGAATTCCGCCACCATCATCAGAGATTGCGATAAGGATTTGACCGTTTGATTGCTCAGCACTTATCATAATCGTACCCGTCTCAGGTTTGCCTCTTGACCTTCTCACCTCTGGATTTTCCAAGCCATGATCGAGAGAGTTTCTGACAATATGCATAAGAGGGTCTGTAAGCCCTTCTATCATAGCTTTGTCAATCTCGACATTGTCACCGATATGTTTGAAGTCAACTTTTTTATCAAGTTTTTTGGATATATCTCTGATGGTTTTTGGAAACTTGGAGTAAATATTTTCCATAGGTACCATTCTGACAGACATTACAGAATCCTGCAGCTCTCTTATGTATCTATCGAGAAGCTTGAGCTTTTCTGAGACTTTGCTTCTCATTGCAGCATCTTCTATCTCTGCTGTTAGTTTGAATAGCATAGAGCTTACAATAACAAGCTCACCAACATTGTTCATTAGGACATCAATTTTTGATAGGTCAACCCTGATGCTATTGGTTGCTTTTACATCTTTGTTGTCTACAGCACTATCTTTTGGCGCAGGTTTTGCAACTTCTACTGGTTTGGCTATGATTGGTTGTACAACCTTTTGTTCTACTGGTGCAACTTCAACTAAGTGTTCAGTTGGGCTTTCCAATTCTGCTTGGCGGTCTTGTAGCTGTTTGTCAAAGAAGCCGAAATGCTTTTCTTTTGAAGCGACTGGTTGATTTGGTGTTGGTTGTGCAATATTTTTTGCAATAGTCTGTTTGGTATTTGTAAAATCATCATCAAAAAATCCAAAGCCATCATCTTCACTTGTTTCTATTGATAATCCATAGCCTTTGGAAGGTATTACGAATAGATCATCAAAGAATCCAAACCCTTCATCTTCAATGGCAACCACTTCTTTGGCTTGCATAAACTCATCATCAAAGAACCCAAATGCTTCATCTTTGGATAGCAAAGGTGTTGGTTTGGCAAGTGTAAATTCATCATCAAAAAATCCAAACCCTTCATCTTCAATAGCAACCGCATCTTTGGCTGGTAAAAACTCATCATCAAAGAATCCAAATGCTTCATTGTCATCGATTGTTTGAACTGGTTTGACAGGAGTGGTCGGCATAATAGTCTTGGTCACAACTGATGGAGCAGTGCTTACTGTTGACGAACCTTCTGAAATTTCTTTGATAGCATTGATATATTCCGAGGTCATTTCCTGAAAGCTACTTGGTGTTAATGCGCCACTTATTTCATCGTCCAAAAGTGTTTTCATTGTATCTACACAATCAATCAATAGCGTTGCCATTTCTGGCTGATACTCCAACTGTTTGTTGCGTAGTTTATCCATGAAAGATTCTACTTCATGTGTGAATTTTGCAAAACTAGAAAGCTCTACCGAGGCTGAAGAACCTTTTAGTGTGTGGATATATCTGAACAGAGAGTTCATATCCTCATCATTAAGTTCACCATGCTCTTCGGCTTGCAAAAGTATGGTGTCTGTATTTTCAAAGAGCTCTACTGACTCTTCGAGAAACATTGACCTGTACTTTGATATATCGAAGCTGGACATATGTATCCTTTTTTTTGTAACTATTTTTTTAGAACGATGCCAACAGCTTTTAGTACCTGTTCAGGTAAGAATGGTTTTACAATCCAACCAGTAGCTCCAACAGCTTTCCCTTTTGCTTTCATTTCATCACTTTTTTCAGTTGTTAGAACAAGAAGCGGAACTCTTGCGTATACTGGTATAGCTCTCAAATGCTGAATAAGCTCTAAGCCATTCATGTTTGGCATATTTATATCCGTTATTACTAGGTCAAAAACAGTTGTTTTTGCTTTTTCTAGTCCTTCCAAACCGTCCGCTGCTTCTGTAATGTCTGTGTATCCACCGTCAACCAATGCATACTTTAGCATGTCTCTAAGCATGTTAGAATCATCAACTATCAATATTTTTGCCATATTTACTCCTTAGATTAATTAAAATAACTCGATCTCTTCTGGTATGCTTTCGACAACATCGCCACAAGTAATCATTTTTTCAAGGTCTGTATCACCTTTTGCTATATCTCTCTGTTCCTGCACTGTAAAAAGAGCTTCCAATGAGCTAGCTAATTTTAGCAGTTCATCATGAGGCAACTCTATTCCATACTGTTTAATCAAATCACTTTCAAGATTATGTAGATTCTTTAGGCCTCCGAGCATTTGAGATAATCTGTCTTCGCATTGTAAAATTCGTATAAAACCAAACATTGCTTTTATGACCTCGTCCGTTCTTGTCAAGATCAAGTCTGTTTGGCTTGCTGCACTCACAACATCACTACATGAAGGCGGTGAGTATTCGTCTTGCAAAAACTTACGAACTCCTTTGATGTCGTTATGTATGCTTCTTATTTCATTCACTTGCTCTTCAAATATAGTTTTGATTTGAGATGTTGCTCTCGTGAGATTTAAAAGTATCAAATCACAACTTTTATTGCTTATATCGTTGTTTGCAGATATTTGTGCCAAGATTTTATTGGCATTGTGGTGTTCTTTTGCCAGATTGATTCTGCTGAGTCCTGCTTTGATTGGTTTGCAAATATTTTCTAGTTTTGATAACAGTACCCATGCGTCAGTCTTGAAGCCGATTGTATTTAAGTCGGTTTCATTTTCTACGACAACAATCTTATATATATATTTGTTTAGCTTTTCAAAATCTCCAAGCACCTTAATGTCGCTTTGTTTGTTAAGCACAACAACATCAAAATAAGTATCGTTGTTTAGTTCGTTTGATAATTGTACAAAACCAATTTCGTCAGTATTATATTTGCTTAAGTCGCTGTCAATGCAAACAAGTGCTTTTATCATGCCAACACCTCTTTCTTAGAAGAAAATATCATCTATATCCGTACTAGTGCTGACTTCTTGTGGTTTGATTGTTGATGATATCATTACCGAGTTTGCAATAATGGTTGCGTCCATAAAATTAACCGAAGGCGCGCCTGTTTTGTAGACTTGTGAGAACCAGTCTAATAAATCTCTTGTAAAGCTAAAGAACATAGCTGATAAACTGGTGCAATAGCCTATAAATGCTTGAACATTTTCTTTAATGTCAAAAGATAGTGACCTAAGAGCGGTGCCAAGCTCATAAGTTTCGTGATATGTTGACAAAATTAGGGCGATTTTTTCGATTTTGTAGGCTATGCCTTCAACATCATGCATATCTAATTTTGAGCTTTGCATTAGCATCAGAACGCTATCAAGATCTTTTACATATTCTTCAAGGTCGAGAAAATCTTGTTCATCCATATAGTCATATATCTGAAGCTCTCCTATGTCTGAATCTTCATGCTTAGTTTGTATTACTGGCGTATTGTGTGTAAGATGCTCTTGCATAGCATTTGTTTCTATGGTATGCTCTGTCTCTTGGACTTTGCTTGTTTCATTGTTTTGGTGGCTATCAGTAATCAATGGTGTCTTGCTGACGATTGAGTCGTTTATTTTTGTTTTTGCTCCAGAAAAACTGACTCTGTCGTCACCTATTGTGTATCTGCCTCGGAAGCCATGCTTTTTGATAATCTCATCCATAACGGTTTTGTTGAGACACTTTGTCTTGTTTATGGAGAAAAATAGGGTAGATTCGTTTTCTTCACAAAATATAGAGAACGAAACATGCATCTTAAGAAGTAGCCCGCCGATGTTGTAAATTTTTGCCACTATATCACATAGTTGTTCGTTGTTTTGATATCCGCTTTCATACAAAAAGTGCTCCCAAAACTCTGCTAGATTCGAGTCTCGTTTGATTTTGAAAATAGTTACCCTGTTGAATATTGGCTCGTGAAATAAGTTGATTGAATCAATACTGAGGCTGTAGAAATTTCGGTTTTCTATAATCTTGAAGTAGCTTTGAAGTCTTGCTTTAAATATGTCTTGTTTTATCGGCTTGGTTATGTAGTCTTCTGCACCTACTCTGAACATCTCTTTTGTTGTTTCATCATCATCCAAGGCTGTTACAGCCACAACCATTGACCGAGGGCTGAACGCTTTGATAGCTTTCGTAGCTTCTATGCCTGTCATACCAGGCATCATAACATCCATAAATATCAATTCAAAATTATCATTTTGGCAAGCATCAATGGCTGACTGTCCACTGTCAGCTTCAGTTATTTGCAGGTCGTCGAATTTTGACAATACCCATTTGATTGTCATCCTGTTTGCGCTATTATCATCAACTATTAATACATTCATTTAGTAATCTTTCCGCTTATTGTAAATTTAGCCCCGCCAAGTGCCTCAGACCTAGAAACGGAAACATCCATTCCTAGTCCGTCACATAGCAATTTTACATAATGCAAACCAATACCCGTTCCCTTCGAATATCGTTTTTTGTGTTCGTCATCGCACTGTTCAAAAAGTTCAAAAACTTTGGTCGGGTTTTCCACTCCACCGCCATTGTCATGTATATTTAATATGAAACCGTTACCGCCTAAAAGCCCTAACTCTATGAGTATTCTATCTTTACCATACTTAAGGGCATTAGAATAAATATTTGATACTATATGGTCAAATCTAAACTCGTCAAGATTCAAAACCATATTATTATCTAAAATCATTTCGGTTTGGATGGAACTATTCTTTTCCATGGCCCCCTCTAACCTTTTTACTACGCTATTGATAACATATGCCGGTTTAAATGGAGCCATATGAAATGTTAGCTTGCCAGCTTTTAATTTTGATATGTCCAATATGCCATTGACAACATTCAGCATGAACTCGCCATTTGATTGTATCTGCTTCGCAAACTCGACCATCATTTTTAGGTTTTCATTTTTGGCTGTGTGAGATTGCAGCTCTTCTTGTATAAATTGTGCAAAATTTATTGTGCTATTAAGTGGTGTTTTGAGTTCATGTGTGAATACAACGAGAAAAGACTCTTTTGCTTTTTCTAGCTCCTTTGATGCCCGTACCCTCTGCTCCAGTAAGTCTCGTTCTTTTGACTCTAACTCTTTTTGATTGGATATTAACTCGGTTTTATTATCTCTTAGAGTGATATACTCCAATATATTGCCATCCAAATCAATAACGGGCGCTATGGTTACATCGCATACTACCTCTTTGCCTGTGGAGGTTATATTTCGCATTCTACCTTTCCAGACTTTTTTCTCAAGCATTATACTTTCCCATAATTCATCATATGCTTTTGGGTTATTGTCTGGATGCTCCAGTATCTTGTGGGGTTTGTCTATTATGTCGAAATAGTCATATTCGTACATATCACAAAAAAGGTCGTTGGCATATGTAATCAGACCGTTTGCATCTGTTTTGGAAAACGCAAAACTAGTTGATATTGCCTTGATATAGTGTTGAAATGTAAAAAGACTCTGCTTTAGATCCAAAACCAGTTGCGACGAAGTGTCAAGTTTATCTAATAGCGCTGAAAAATCCACTGGTTTGGCTATATATTGACTAATACCAGCATTGATAGCTTGGAGCAAGAACTCGGTATCAAAGTGCGCCGTTGTCATTATGATCGGAGTGAATCGATTTATTTTTCGTATCTGCTCAGATAACTGAAGACCATCCATATTTGGCATAGTTATATCAGTTATGACGACATCTGGACGGTGTTTTTTAAAAGCTTCCAAGCCCTCTTCACCGTCGCATGCAATATACAATTCTTTGACGCATCTCTCAAGAATTTTGGCAGTTGGCACCCTGACAGTTTCGTCATCCTCGACATACAGTACTTTTAGGCTTCGTTTGTAAATTTTATCTTTTAAGTTGGTTGTCAATTTTCCATCCACTGTGTATATTGTCTAAATGTTATCGAAAAAATTCTTGAGTGCCTGAGTTTATTACTTTGCAATTGATAATACAAAGGTTTTGTCATCATTTGCTAGTTCAATACTGCCACCATGCGCCCGTGCAATCTGAAGTGACAGTGCGAGACCTAGTCCGTTTCCTTTTGTCTTTGTGGTTTTAAATGGGTCAAATAGTATGCTTTTGTCCGGTACGGGCACTCCGCTATCTTTGATGCCGAGAAAGTGCATCATCCCGTCTGTCTCATAGAAAATCTCGATTTGACCGTTATCGTCCTTGCTATCTTCTATCGCGTCTATCGCATTAAAAAACATATTTTGGAGAACCATCGAAAGCAGGTCGAAATCACCCTCAATCTCAATGTCTGGGAGATTTATACCAAACTCTATCTCCTTTTGGTACGAATAGCTTGAGATGCAATTTTTTAGTTCATCCTCAAAATTCTTGAGACTAAATGGAGTTTTTCTAATGGAAACACCCTTGGTAAACAGTAGTGTTGCCTTGATGATTCTCTCAACTCGCCAGATAGATTTTCGTATCTCTTCGACTATCGGTCTTATTTTTTCACCAACCATCGGGGCAAGTGTAGAGGCTAGTATAGCGACGCTTCCCACTGGATTTCGGATTTCATGTGCTAGGTGTGCTGCCATCTGCCCCATACTTACGAGTCTCTGTGTCCGCTTCTGCTCTGTTATATCTGTAGCTTGCACGATTGTTTTTAGCCCAAGTTTTGAGGCTTTTATGAGATATGCCGAATCATCTATCTCCACTTCCCCGTTGTGTCTATATAGGTTGTGGTCAAAGCCTAGATTTTTGGCGTTTGTATTTTCCAAAATGATACTTCCAGTCTCGTCAAGCACCCAAATCGCAGTCGGCAAAAACTCAATAATCTCTGTCAAGATTTTCTGAAAAGCCTCATATTCGGCTTTCATGTTTTTATATTCATTTTCGACTATAAATGTTTGATTTATCAGTGTATCTAGCGTATCTAGAAATACTTTTTTATCTTCTGTTGATAGTTGGTCTAATAGTTTTTTGTCAATCATAGTGACGATTATATCAGTGTTTTGTATAATCACCACTATGATAAAACAAGATTTCAGGCATATATTTGATGCAGTAGATTCGGTAAAACTCAAAAAAGCTGGAATTGGCGATTTTTTTGATATGTTGCTTCTGGTGCCATCTCATTACGAAGATAGACGACTGGCAGAGTCGACCAATACAGCTGAGGCTAGAGCGTACGAAGTGGTGGTTGAGGGGTTGCGAGAGACTCCAAAATTTATAGCATTTAGACTTTTTTGCCACTCTCTTGAACTCTCGTTTGAGGGTCTGTTTTTTCAAAAAGCTCGCTATCTCAAAGCGCAATTTCCTCCACAAAAAAAGCTAATCGTCTATGGGCGACTATCTTCTGGAGCGTTTGGGTTTCAGATGGTCCATCCAAAAATAATATCCACAACTGGTAGTGTTGTGCCTGTTTACAAGAGTCTAATCAGAAGCGACATATATGCAAAAATGCTCGATAGATATGTCATCCGTCAGTCGATAGAAAAAACTGGCTTGCCGATTGATGTTGCTGGGGAGATATACAAGATACACCATCCGGATGAAGCTTTCTTGAATGGATTGATAAATGGTGAGTTTTCCACGCAGACTATAAGGGCGCTCAAATTTGCCGAGCTTTTTGCTTTTTTGGTCAAATTTTCGACTAAGCGAGTCCACTTTCCATCTAATGCGCTTCCACCAAAGAGTATGCAGGAGTTTGTAAGGCTACTTCCATTTGAGCCTACAAACTCCCAAAAATCGGCTTTTGCTGATATGGCAGATGATTGCTCAAAGGACATACAGGCAAGACGGATTTTTATCGGCGATGTCGGTAGTGGCAAGACTGTGGTTATAGCCTTTGGCTGTTTTTTGGCGCACCCACAAAAGGCATTGGTGCTAGCTCCAACCTCTATACTGGCGTCTCAACTAGCCACTGAGCTTGCGAGATTTTTACCAAAATCGTACCGCGTAGAGCTATTTACACAAAAAAACAAACCACAAGAGAGCGCAATCAACGAAGCTGATGTGTTGGTCGGGACTCATGCCTTGCTTTATGCTAATTTGCCAAAGTTCGCACTTTTAGTGGTAGATGAACAACATAGGTTTGGCTCAGCTCAGCGCTCGCAGATAGAGAAGCTAGCCTCAGAAAATGGCATCAGACCGCACTATTTTCAGTTTTCTGCTACTCCGATTCCAAGAACACAAGCGCTCGTCAATTCAGCAATAGTAGATGTTAGTTTGATGAAGGATCTTCCTTTTACAAAAAATATCATGACAAAAGTTGTTTCAAAACCAGATTTTGCAGAAATACTAGAGCAAATCAAAGGCGAAACGAAGCAGGGTAGGCAGGTCGTGATAGTCTATCCGTTGGTTGCAGAGAGTGAAGCTATTGATTATATGTCAATAGAAGAGGGCGCTCCGTTTTGGCAAGGTCGGTTTGATGGTGTGTTTGTGACGCACGGCAAGGATAAGAACAAGGATGAGATTCTGGAGAATTTCAAAAACAGTGGCAAAATTTTGGTTGCTACGACACTTGTGGAGGTTGGCGTCAGTCTGCCTAGATTGTCTACTATAGTGATAGTCGGAGCTGAGAGACTTGGATTGGCGACACTTCATCAGCTTAGAGGCAGGGTTTCTAGGAATGGACTGCAGGGTTATTGCTATCTATATACGAACAATCCACAAAACGAGAGGCTGAGTGAATTTGCTGTAACTGTTAGCGGATTTGATATAGCTGAGCTTGACTTGAAGTACAGAAGTGCTGGAGATTTGTTGGGTGGTGTGGAGCAGAGTGGCAAAACTTTTAAATGGTTCAGCTATGCCGACGATGAGCAAATTGCATTTGATGTCAAAACTTACTTTGAGAAAATTTCGATAAAATCCCCGCTATGTTAAAAGCTTTTATACCTATTTTATTGATTTGTTGTACTGTTTCGATGAATGCGCTGGACCTTGATGTCAAAGTGGCAAAAGAAAAGGGCAATAAGTACTCCATTCTAAATCTTTCTAGCGAAGAAGAGTTTTTTTGTTCGCAAGATAAAGACTACGACAAACCACTAAACAGTTATACATGCGTATTTAAAACACCTCCAAAAACTGCTGTTAGCTCGATGGATACACAGTTTTTTTATATATTTCCGAGTGTCAAAAACGGTTCGTTTGTGTTATCTATCAAGCCAAAAAGAAAGTCTAGGATTTACTCTTATGACCCAGATGCGATGAGTGCTCCCAAGCAACAACTCACAAAAAACATAGCGAGAAAATTCACTATAGTAGCATATGATGGCGAGTCGTTTCCATTTTTGCTTCGCAAACAAGGCGTTGGGATTAACTTTCCAGTCACGCTAGATACTGATGCGCAACCATTTGTCAAAAGTTTGGACATAAACGGACTACCAATAAATGACAATCCAGCACTAAACGACCTCAAAGAGTATGCTGACATC